>JASGVX010000034.1 GCA_030054735.1 Methanobacteriota archaeon
ATATAGAATGTACAGGAAGAAGGATTGCTGACATAGAGACTTTGGTTCATGAAGTAGGGGCGTGGAATAAAAGAAGGAACGAACATGAAAGAAAGATAAAATGGAAATTTACGCGAAAAATTGCTGATGAGAAAATGTCCAAATATTATGCGATGTAATTAAATTGTTATGATACTAGAAATGAGATTGAAGTTTGGTTAACATGTGGCTCAACTATCACCACATATATAACTACTGTATCGTTTTTTTATAAAAATTTAGTATGAGATATTGTTAATTGATCATATGTAAACCTAAAAGTTATGTACAAATACTATGCATTATTTCAAAATAGGCATCAACAAAAATTATGAAAAATTAAATGTCTACCTGATGAAAGAAGGTTAAATGTATCACTGAGATTGTGACACTGTAAATATGTGGCTTTTTCTATATGGCACAAGAAATACAGCCGAGCATTGTCAAACAGCGTGGAACGACCAATTTAAAACAGCATAGATTTAAAACAGCATAGATTTAAAACAGCATAGATTAAAAGCAGCATAGATTTAAACAGTATAGATTTAAACAGTATAGATTTATACAGTATAGATTTATACAGTATAGATTTAAACAGTATAGATTTAAACAGTACAAATAGTTCAAGAATATCTAAAGCAAGCTAAAAATAAATAACTAGATGAACTGCGCTGGAACATGCTGGACTGGAATATTCTAGAATGTACTAATGCAAATATACTAGCATAATTTTAGATGCTAAACCGAACTGAAATATGCTGTTTATAGAAGGCATCAAGCCTAGACGTTATAAAAAACAACGAAATTTAAACCAGGGGAATTTCATGGAAATTAACGGAGTAGAAATTGAAGATACATATGCAGAAGCGTTTCCGATCAAGATTGCACGAGTGCTCATAACAGCAGCCACAAAACGCTGGGCTCAGATAGCAGCCACTGAAGCTACTGGCTTTGGGACATCAGTTATAATGTGCCCTGTAGAAGCGGGGATTGAAAAATTCGCAAGCCCCAGTGAGACTCCTGACGGGAGACCTGGCGTCTATGTTCAGATCTGTACTTTCAAATATGAAGCTCTCGAAGAACAGCTGCTCGAAAGGATAGGACAGTGCGTGCTTACCGCTCCTACAACTGCAGTCTTTAATGGGCTGCCTGATTCTGAGAAACAGTTTAATATAGGCTTTAAACTCAAATTCTTCGCAGACGGCACGGAGTCGGAAGCCGAGGTTGCAGGCCGCAAAGTGTACAAAATCCCTATCATGGAAGGAGACTTTGTGACTGAAGATAACATCGGAGCAATGACTGGAATTGCAGGCGGGAACTTCTTTATCTTCGGAGACTCACAGATGAGTGCCCTGAGCGCAGCCGAAGCCGCTGTAGATGCAATTGCAGAACTTGAAGGTACAATTACCCCCTTCCCTGGAGGCATTGTTGCAAGCGGTTCCAAGTCTGGAGCAAATAAGTATAAATTCCTGAAAGCTACTGCAAATGAAAAATTCTGCCCCTCCATAAAGGACAAAGTGGAAAACACAGAAATTCCTGCCGATGTAAATGCTGTTTATGAAATTGTCATCAACGGGCTTGATGAAGCAAGCATAAAAGCAGCCATGAAAGCCGGAATAGAAGCTGCAGTAACTGTCCCCGGAATCAAGAAGATTTCCGCAGGCAATTACGGCGGCAAACTGGGTAAGTACCAGTTCAAACTTCACGATCTCTTTTGAGAATTCAGATTTCATGAGCTCTTTTGAGCTCAAAAATTCTCTTTTTTAGCAATCTATTTCTTATTCATCTACAGAAAAATTCATCTACAGGAAAGCTTTTTTCTATCAGATTCCGAGTGCATTAAACCCGGAAAGGAGAATATCCCTGGGGTCAATGCCAGTGACGTGTATCATAACATAAGCTCCAATAAAAGTCCCTGCCATGCTTCCTATATTTGCAAAGCTTGCGACAAGGAGGACTCGCATAAACCTGTTTTTAAACATCTCCCTGAAAGTTTCTATTCCTGCCAGGGCTTTTATGTCTGCGGTAGTAGGGTTTCGCTGTTTTGCTTCTACAAGGCCAGCAAACCAGCCTGCGGCAATTAGAGGGTGCAGAGTGGTTAGCCATGCAACCAAAAAGGCAGTCAGAACCGAGTAAGGATGGCCTCCTGCAAGCATGGTGCCGAATGCACTCAGCGTTCCTGTAATAATGAACCACCACCCGAAAGCTATTAAAATGATCTTCATCGGAACACCAGAAAGCAGGAGCAGCAAAAAGAAAGCAAATATAATGCCGACAAAAACAAAGCCGATAATTTTCCCAACGCTAAATCGCTTTTTAGGAATATCCATGAGAGAGTTAAGAGGCGGAACACTCTTTGGGTTCTTCAGGTAATTAATTACCCCTGGTTTATGCCCGGCTCCAATAACTGCAACAATAGTTTTGTTTCCGCCCGCAGCCGTCCTGAGAATATTTCCTGCAAGGTATGCGTCCCGTTCATCTATAAGAGTTTCAGCTGCAGTTGGGGCAAATTCTCTGAGCTCATTAACAAGGGCTGTGACTACATCCTGCTGAGTAATCTGATCTATATCAATCTCGGCTCCTTTTCCTATTCCTATCAGACCGCCCAGGAGAGAAGCAAGCATCTTTATTTTCTCGGTGAATTTCATGCGGCCCCAGAAACGCTGGAGCGTTACCTGAATATCCCTGTCGATTAAAGCTACTTTAGCTCCTGAAGCTTCTGCTTCTTCGATTGCGGAAATCATCTCGGAACCGGGTTTTACACCTATATCATCACCGATTTTATTCTGCACATAAGCAAGCAGCCAGTGGACAAGGTAGTAATACACTTTTCCTTCGGTGAGAATTTCCTTTATTGGAATCTGGCCCGTTTCCGGAACATTTCCTTTCAGAGAATCATAACGTGCTCTGCAAAGCTCGACAGCTACGATATCGGGTTTAAGATTTCTGATTGTGTTTCTGACTTCATCTACGCTCTTTTCGGAAACGTGTGCCGTACCTATAAGCACAATTTTTGAAGGTTGAAGTTCAACAGCGGGATTGTTCCCTTCCGGAATTTGAGGCTGGGAAGAAGGAATTGAAAGTTCTGAAGCTGAAGCAGGGAGAGGCTCTGGAATAGGCTCAGCACCTGTATCGAGTTTCACTTCACCTTGTCCGAATTCTGCTGTAGATACCGGCACAGAAGTCCCTGATTCCTCTTGCCTGTTGATCGAAGAATCGGAAAATTTAAACTCCCCGTCAGAAACATTGTTTTCCCTGGATTCTGTTGTGGTTTTGTCCATAGAGTATATTGACTCCTGAGATGAACTATGAGAATTGTATTCAGGATCCATGTCCTGAGAATCTGTAATTTCGAATTTTTCCATGATCAGTCTCTTGCTGCGGCAGATTAAAAGTGCCGGATAAAAATTTATGGAATAGAGCATTTCATTGTGTTGATATGTACGCTGTTCGAGTACATTATCTGCATTCAGCCCATTACCAGAATATACTACTTTATCCGTATATACTTCCGAATTTAAACACTTACTGCTACGAATTTGAAAATATCAAATGAACGGTTTAGCGTACAAGTAATTTAATGCATTATATTATTAAACTATACATATTGAATAAGTTATACATGTTGTATTATTTATCTGTAAGCAGCTGATCTAGCAGCTGATCTGTAAAATATCAATCTAAACATAAGCAATCTATACGTACGAATCTGTTGATCTGAATATGAGACAATTTGTGCCGTAACGTCAAATACTTAAATTGTATTGCGTGGTACCAAACTCATAAGCAGGATATTAAATCAGGGACATTAAACTATACTTCAAAAATATAAAACTATACATTTAAGATTAAACTACACTTCAAAGGTATTAAACTATATCTTAAACTATAATCCTACATTCAGCAGGTCGACATTAAAAATCAGAACATTTTTCTTGATGTCGTTTTATTGCATCCATTGGGTAGAAATGAGATTGAATGTTGCTTAACATGTGGCTCAACTATCACCACATATATAAATACTGGATCATTTTTTCATAAAAGTTTAGTATGTGATATTATTAATTGATCATATGTAAACATAAAAGTTCTGTACAAATACCAGATATTATTTCAAAATCGGCATCAACAGAAAATATGAAAAATTAAATGTCAACCTTCCGAAAGAAGGATAGAAGAAATGAGGCTGATGGAAAAAATGAGTTATCAAAAGCTATTGGAAATCAGTGATGACTGGCTGAAATATGCAATCCGTCTTAACCTGGGACATGAACCTAAGAACGATCTTGTTGAAATCAGAAATGCGGCATTAGCTGATGACCGCATAAAAAGATACCTTTCAGATATTGTGAATTTTCATGAAACCCTGGTAACATATCATAAAAATCCCGTTTTGCCGATACAAAAACTGCTGTTTCTGCTCGATCTCGGATTTGATACGGAAGTTCCGGAAATCAAAGCGGCTATTGAAGAAATTCTAAAGCACCGGGACGAGCACGGTATTTATCAGTCTATGAGCAATGTTCCCAAGCATTTTGGAGGTAGCGGTGAAGATGTATTTAGCTGGTGTCTATGTGACGCGCCCTTGCTTTTGCTCGCTCTATTAAAGTCGGATATTGATTATCGTAAATACATCAAACCCGGTGTTGACCATCTGGTATCCTTATGCCGTGATAACGGATTCCCTTGCGCCGTGTCACCTGAGCTGGGCAAGTTTCGCGGACCAGGGAAAAAGGCTGACTGCTGCCCATATGCGACGCTGATTATGGCTGATTTGCTGTCATATATACCGGAGTATCGGAATTCACAGGCTGCGGTTTCTTCCGTCAAAGCGCTGCTCAGCTTATGGGAAAACAGCCTTACTCAGCATCCATACATGTTCTTCATGGGCAGGGACTTTCGTAAGCTGAAAGCACCTTCGTGCTGGTATGATATTGTCAGCGTAGCTGGAGTTCTTAGTAAATACGAGTTTGTGCGAGAAGACCCGCATTTTCTTGAAATGATTAAACATATAAAAGGCAAACAAGATAAGGATGGTCTTTTTACACCTGAATCAGCATACCAGAAATTAAAGGACTGGGATTTTGGACAGAAGAAAGTGCCGTCTCCTTATTTGACATACCTTTGCTATCAAATTTTTAAACGACTGGAATAGGGTCGTGTCCCTGAATTATAGATCAATTCTGGAAAAGCGAGTACATCCCATATATTCGATGAATATACTAAGGAATAGTTGAAATATGACTTCAAGTTTTCACTTTGCTAATGGCTCTATAATTGCACTTCCCAATATCATTAATGATAATATGGGGTATAAGTGTTTGAAATTAAATTTTCATCATCCCTAAGAGATTCTTATGCTTTCGATTTTCAATGATTCAGACCCACGACCAAATATTGATATATCGATAAACACAACCTTGCAAAAAACTGAACGATAAGATACTTAACCATTTCTTCGAAACACCGGTCAGGGCTTAGATGCATCAGAAAAAAGAAAAATACCAGACTTCCAGCTCACAAAAACAAAAAAGAAAGAATCAGGATAGAAAGGATCCGCAAACTCGCGAAAAACGGTCAGAACATAGGCCCCGTGACATTAAAAAAACCTCTGCCAGAAAGAGCTATGGCTCTGAAAAATCTTCAGGCATAAAAGACTTTTCAAAGAAAAAAACTGTCCCTCGGTTCGAATATGAAGATGATTACATTTTTTGGTGCAGGAAATGCAACCTTCCTCTTATAGGTGAAGAGTGCGGAACCTGCGGCCGCAAAGGCGAAATACTCCATATTTCCCAGCCTGCCGATATAAGGTTTTGTTCCCCTTATGAGCGTGAAGTCCTTGCATGGCAGCTGATTTCTTCATTTGGCTGTGATCCACTGGGAGACAGGCTCGTTCTCCTGAATAAAATCCCTGGAGAAGACAAAAATGATGAGGTCATTGTTGACGGCTTCATTTTCGGGGTGATCAGTTTCGAACTTTCCAAAATGGATTACCGTTTTGAGCCTTCCCTTCAGGGAGCAAAAATTCTCCTCAAACATACTGAAAGCAAAAAAGTCGAGATCAAGAAAACAAAAAACAGGCATCTTAATGGAAAAAATATGCCAGCAGAACTTATTGATTCTTTCGCCTGTGATATAAAAGCAGGGGATTTTGTCCTTGTGACTGCGGGCAGCTTTAGCGGATATGGTATTTCTTATATTGATGGTGCGGATTTTGCAGACCTGGAGAGCCTGTCAAAACCTGAAGCTCCTCCTGAGACCGGAATTCAAGCTGAGGCCAGATCCCAATCTGAAGTTAGAGCCTTATCGGAAGTTAGAGCCTTATCGGAATCCGGACCTTCCTCCGAAACCGGCGCAAAAGTTCTCAGGGTTAAAAAGGTTGACAGAAGCGAGTCTTTCCTGCATCCCGAGACTCCGGATTTAAGGGCATGTATAGAAGCTAATAGAAAGCACCTGCAGACCCTTGGGAAAAATGCCATCAATACCATCCGCGGAATTGTTTCAAGAAACGAATACAGGGATCTGCCTGTCTATGTGTCTTTCAGCGGTGGAAAAGACAGCCTTGTGGTGCTTGACCTGACAGGGGCTGCTCTCAAAAAGAGGGAGTTCAAAGCTTTTTTCCTGAACACGGGGATAGAATTTCCCGAAACAGTGGAGTTTGCCCGGAGTTTCTGCAAAGAAATGAAAATCCCTCTGGAAGAAATGAGTTCGGGTTCTGCTTTCTGGGAGCAGGTCGAAAAGTTCGGGCCTCCTGCAAAGGATTTCCGCTGGTGCTGCAAGGTCTGCAAGCTGGCTTCGGCAGGGGACCTTGAAACAGGAAAAGGAACCTCTTCTATTTCGGTAAAGGAGTCTGCAAGTGCAGTTGCTTACCTGACAATAGACGGCAAGCGAAAACACGAATCATTTTCAAGGGCAAGGATTTCAGCAAATGAAACAAACCCCTTTGTCCCTTCACAGCTCAACATTTTCCCAATTCGGGACTGGCGTGCTCTTGAAGTCTGGTTATATATCCACTGGAGAGGGCTTTCCTACAACCCTCTCTATGACCTTGGTTTTGAAAGGGTCGGGTGCTGGCTCTGCCCGTCTTCCCTTGCTGCCGAATATGCCAGGGTAAAAGAGCTGCACCCTGAAATGCATTCCAGGTGGAACGCTTTTCTGCTCGACTGGGCAAAAACACGCGGGCTTTCGGAAGAATTCATAGAACACGGGTTCTGGCGCTGGAAAGAGCTGCCTCCGAAAATGCTCAGGCTGGCAGATGAGCTTGGAATCTCTGTCCTTGCAAAAGAAAAAGATGAAAAGTTTGAAATCGAGGTCGTTTCAGGGATTTCTCCCTGCAGAGCCGGAGGTTTTTCCGTCGAGGCAGGGGTTAAAGGCATTAGGGAAAAAGAAGCCGCAGACTTCATTAATGTGCTCGGAAAGACTGTTTATGCAGAAGAACTGGGCATGCTGCTGGTAAAAACCGGAACCGGGACTGTGAAGTTTTTCTCTAATGGAAACCTGCTTGTTAGTTCGGAATCGAAAGAAAAGGCTGTCAGACTTTTTAAGGAGACTGCAAAACAGTTCATGAGACTTTCCCGCTGTACTGGCTGCGGGATCTGTGAAAAAGCCTGTCCTGTCGGAGCGGTGTCGATTAAAGACGGAAAACCGCATGTAAGTGAAGCCTGTATAAGGTGCGGAAAATGCATAGAATCCTGTGTGGTAAGCAGATACTTTAATAAAATCGTTCCCGGGCTGGATGAAATATTGAAGGTTTGAATAAAAACACGAACACTAAGAGCCAGGGCAGCATGGTAGATCTCCACTGGATAAACCTATTTTCGTTATGTTCCCGCCAGAATATTGGAAAAGTCAGATCCCAGACCTTCCGTGTCTCGCTGCTCTATTCTGTATCCCGATAAATGCTCCGGGTGTCCTGCCTTGCGGAGGCTGCTGCAGTTCAGAATGCCGTGCATTATATAATAAAAAAGTTACGTCGTTTTAGAGTCTGCCGGAAATAATTAACCTTATTTTGTCAATAACTCGCACCCACTACCTGAAAAAGAACATGAGAAGTAACACCAGAGTCCTGGTATGATATTAATCTGGATGTTTGGGACATAAGCGAGAGCAAAAGAGTTGAGGATGAAATCCAGCAAGGGTGTCAAAGGAATAATGTGCAGCGAGCCACTTCCCAATTGCATCAAATCTGTGAGGATGATAAATGAATGCAGTCAAAGACATCCAAAAATGGCTGACATTCAGGTTGAAAGCGGAGCAGGAAGATCGCTTTAGAAAGACCAGCTTTGGTGCAGACGTCAACCACACCCGGATTTTCATTGTTCTGACCCTCCTGCCCCTTTTGCACTCACTCATATTACATTGAATGCGACACGGCCTGCTGACTTCATCGATCATACCATCATTGTAGTTCTCGCTATTTTCGTCATGTGTATCGCCATCCCAAATAGTTTCGCCAGCCAGTTTGTTCTGTCTCTGATGTACACTGTCGGGGAGACATTGCTTATTGTACCCAGTTTTTGGATATCGCCACAAACTTCTTTTGTGCTGCTTCTTAACATCTTCATTGCAAGTATTTGCTTATTAACCGTTTATATAGTTCGCTATTCAGTATTACGTTTTTGAACTGATTGAATCGATATATACACACATCATTTTATATATTAAGAAATTCTAACTGTCGTATAGAATGCCGAAAGATGTAAAATATGATAGGCCAATTTTCCAGCCGGAACACCTGGACGGTGTGAGTCAACTAATTGCCAGTCGCTGGAAAATAGGAGCAGCTATTCTATTAGCCGTGCTTTTGTTCTTTGCTTTCCTGATCCTGCTGCCCCTGGCAGATGGAATAGTGCTCGGGTTAGTCTTTGCTTATATTGCCAGGCCTATCCGGGTAAGGTTTGGAAAGTACAAAAAAATCGGAGCTCTGGCCGCTAGCCTCTGCATTTTCATCCCTATAGTGTTTATTGTAGGGGCCGGAATTATTGAGATCATTGAACAGGTCTCCTGGTTTATTGACCACCAGGCTCCAGTAATGAGTGGTATTCTGGATTTTATACATTCACTGGAAATTCCGGAAGCATATGTTGACAGGATAAATAATTTAATCTGGAACCTTTTTACCTCCCTTCTTCCTGCAGTTGGCAACATAGGGCTGATATCATATGCCTGGAGTATAGGGCTTTTTTTCATTAATTTTATAATTTCGATTCTCTTCTGTTATTTTCTGCTCGCTGATGGAGACAGGCTTTACTACGCTTTTGTTGGCATAATACCCGGAGATTACCGTCCCATTATCAACCGATATGCTGATCACCTGGACCTGATACTGAAAGGGGTTTTCATAGGAAATGCGTATTCTGCTCTCATAGTAAGTGTGACTTCAGTCTTTGTCTTTTATGCTTTCGGATTTGCTCATGTACTGGCTCTTGCGACCCTGATCTTCATAGCCTCGGTTGTCCCTCTTTTTGCCGGATATATGGTACTCGTGCCCCTGGCTATAATACGCTATTTTGATCAGGGATTTGAAAGCGCATCACTTTTTTTTGTAGTCTCTTCCCTTGTTATTTACGGCCCCCCCGAACTTATACTCAGACCTTACCTTACCAGCCTTACGTCAAAGATCCATCCGATGCTACTAATGCTTGCGTTCATTGGAGGGGCTTTTATAGGAGGAATTGCAGGTTTTTTTGCAGCCCCCATTCTCCTGGGAGCGCTCGTTGCAGCTTACAGGGTTTATCAGGAGCAGATCCATCCAGAACTGGCGGCTCAAGCTGATCCAGAACTCAAAAATATGGCAGAACCCTGCAAGAAAGATTGAATAAATAGTCTTTAATGAAGCGAAAGGGATTGTTTTATATCATTGCAGGATATTAGGACTGTCATATATTCTTCCTTAATTCCTGTAATCAAGACCTATTGACGGGTACAGACCTCAAACAGCTCTAAATTCATGTCATAGTATTAAGTCATTTAAGCAGTACTAGTGTCTCGTCAATCCCCAAGGATTAAAGGATTCTGAATAGCTGTAACTGACTATATGTGACATTTTACTGCCGACGTGACACTAGGGTAGTAATTAATACTGTTTGGTTCTCTGTTTGACTAAGAACCGAAGCTAATTCGGAATCCATATTCGGTTTAGAAAACACAGGTGATAGAATGCAGTTATTGCTCATTCACTCTGATTATATTGAATACGAAACCAAAAAACAAACTCCAGTTGCTGAAAAAATAGAAGAGTCATTGAAGTCGGGAAGACTTGAAGAAGCCCTCACGGCTTTTACGGCTGTTGAAAGTGCAGATGAAGCCAATCCAGAAGGAGCTATAGAAAAGGCCGTTTCTGAAATAGAAAAATTTGCAGCCCAGGTAAAAACAAACCGTATAATGCTTTATCCTTATGCTCACCTGAGTTCAGACCTTTCCTCTCCGAAAGCTGCAGTTCAGGTTTTAAAAGATATGGAAAAGGCTCTTTCAGCTAAATACGAGGTTAAAAGGGCTCCGTTTGGATGGTACAAGGCTTTTACCGTAAGCTGCAAAGGACATCCACTTTCTGAACTTTCCCGGAGCATCTACCCTGAGGGTGCTGCAAAACCTTCAGTCAAAACCGAAGCAGGTGAAAAAGAAGAAGTCGTTTCCGAAGCTCTGAAAGCCGAAGGTACTGCAAAATCTTACTGGAAAATCCTTACCCCGGACGGAGAACTCCATGACGTCGAGGGTTTTGACCTTTCTCATTATCCGAAACTGCAGAAACTTGTGAATTATGAAATTTCCAAAAACAGGGCAGTTGAGCGGGCTCCTCCTCATGTCGAGCTTATGCGCAGGCTTGAGCTTGCGGACTATGAACCTGGGTCAGACTCTGGAAACATGCGCTATTACCCTAAAGGGAGGCTTGTAAAATCCCTCCTTGAAAACTACGTTCTTGATGTCGCAACAGATTTCGGGGCAATGGAAGTCGAAACCCCAATTATGTATGACATGAACCACCCGACCCTCAAGAACTACCTTGACAGGTTCCCTGCAAGACAGTACTCCATTGAGTCGGACAAGAGGCAAATGTTCCTGCGTTTTGCAGCCTGTTTCGGGCAGTTCCTTATGAACCACGACATGACGATCTCCTACAAGAACATGCCACTCAGGATGATCGAAATGACCCGCTACAGTTTCAGAAAAGAACAGCGTGGGGAACTTGTGGGCTTAAGGAGGCTCAGAGCTTTTACCATGCCGGATATGCATACCCTCTGTGAGGATATGAGCCAGGCTGTAAGCCAGTTCAAGGAACAGTATGACCTCTGCATCAATGTGCTTGATAATGTGGGTATCCATGTTAACGATTATGAGGTTGCCATCCGCTTCACAAAGGATTTTTATGAGTCTAATAAAGACCTTATATTCAACATGGCAAAAACCGTCAACAAGCCAGTACTTGTGGAGATGTGGGACACCCGTTTCTTCTACTTTGTGCTCAAGTTCGAATTTAATTTTGTAGACGCCCTTGCCAAGGCTAGCGCACTGTCGACTGTCCAGATCGATGTGGAAAATGCCGAAAGGTATGATATTTCCTATGTGAACGCCGACGGCAAGCTGGAGAGACCTGCAGTGCTTCACTGTTCGCCAAGCGGCGCAATAGAACGCTGCATATATGCCCTCCTTGAAAAGGCTGCAATGGAAACCGAAGAAGGAAAGGTCCCAATGCTGCCTGTCTGGCTTTCCCCCACTCAGGTCAGGATTGTGCCTGTTTCTGAAAAACACATTGCTTTTGCCGAAGATGTTTCAAAGAAACTGGAATGCAGGGTCGATATTGACGACCGCGACATGTCCTTAGGAAAGAAGGTAAGAGAAGCTGGCAGAGAATGGGTGCCTTATGTTGTGGTCATAGGAGATAAGGAAATGGAGGAAGGCACGATTAACGTAAGCGTCCGTGAAGAATCCGAACAGGATAAACCAAAAAAAGTTCAGATAACTCCGGAAGAGCTCAGTGCCCGCATAAAAGAAGAAACCGCCGGCAAACCCTACAAGAAGCTGCCTCTTGCAAAATACCTTTCAGCAAGACCAAAGTTCTTATAAACAATTCTGGATTTCGTTTAGATTTCATTTCAGGAAGATTCAAAGGACCTGCTCTGCAGTGAGCTTTTCCTTTGGCTTTTCCTTTGATCTTTAAATCCTCTACTTTCAAAAAGGTTATATTTTTATAGTTACTATATTTTAGAGCTGTATATTCCACAAATTTATATTGTTGTAACTCTTATAGCGCCGTAATTCTTATATTACCGTAGTCACTATTAATGAAAAGGGATCCCTTTTAACTCTAAAAAGTTCAGAAACACTCTTTTCTATTTCAAAATGAAAGGAGATAGTCCAGTTTTACTCCAGTTTTCTCGACTGAAGATTCTTGTTTGTTATTTTACAGTGAGGGGAGTTAATTTTTAGAATCTTTCCAGTTGCATGCACTGTTTCCTGTGCATGGAACATGCAGTTTTCCAGAAGACTCTTTTAAAGGCAGCTTTCTGGTTTTTGTATATTAAAAATATTATAAAGTTTAAAGCATAAGGACCGCGTAGTGATGACAATTTCAAATGAAGCCGCAGCCGAAATAACAACCGGCATGGAGACAGTAGAACTTGAGCCCCTGAGGGAAGATAAGAAGAAAATCTTTAATGATATTCAGGGATATTTTGAAACCCATCAGAGAGGCTACATTAAGGTTCCTACGGGCTGGGGCAAGACTTTTCTTGCAAAACACATAATGAAAAAATACTACGAGGATGGAAAACTCGTACTTTTCCTGGTCTCAAAAAACAACCCTCTTCTTAGCCAGACTTATTATGACAGGAAGAAAAATCAACCTCTTTTTCCCAATAGTGATCTTCTCTCTTCCGAACATAAGGGGGATAGAAAGGAGCTTGCTGAAGCTTTGAAGGCTTTTGGAGCAGGGAAAAGTAAAGGTTTTGTGCTCTTTGCTTCTCTTCAGACAGTACTTGGAAAGCAGTCCTCTGAAATCAAAGAATTAATTCTTGAATATACCGACATTGCAATTGTGGACGAGATCCATAACTTCATCAACAACAGAGGAAATGATTTCCTCAATGAGTTCGGAGAACAGACTAAAATCCTGGGGATGACTGCAACTCCTTTCCAGGGTGTTGTCGGAAATGTCAAGTTCGTGGACGAAATCTCCGGGGATATGAGGGAGGTCTATGCAAAGACTCTTCCTGAGTGTATCCTTGATAATGAACTTGCACCTCTCAAGTATACGATTGCTGAAAGTTCGGAAGATATATTTGAGATCTTTGACTTTGAAAAGGGTCTCGATGAACTTGACAAACAGGATCTTTTCCTTGATTGCAGCACTGCTGCCAAATTGAAAAAAGTTGTCCGCAGAACCCAGCTCGCAAAAGATGTATACGATTCGATGATAAAGCAGAAGCATAGAAAGACCCTCGTCTTCTGTGCTCCTGTCCGGAAGCGTGTGTATGGAGCCGGAGCGGGCGGAAAAGAAATCAATGCTTTCCATGCAAAACTTACTGCATCTGTTTTTAACGGAGAAATATCGGCTCAGAAGCTTGAAAAAGATCCTGATCCTGTATTACCTCTCGATTTTGATAATTATACTCCTGATGGGGAATTCAAAAATTCAGCTTTTATAACCTCTGAACTGTCCAAAGATGAACAGAGCGCCCTTCTTGCAGCTTTCAGGGACGCAGATAAACCGCCTTATATCTTATGTACGGTCGGCATGCTTATCGAAGGTTTTGATTTTCCGGGACTTGAAACCCTTATGCTGCTGCGTCCCACCCTGAGCATGCGGCTCTTTGAGCAGCAGGTAGGAAGGGTTATAAGGCTATCTCCTGGTTCCGGAAAAGATAAAGGAAACATCTTTGAGATTTCGGACAGCATCGATTCCCTCTACCAGCGCTTCGGAGATGGTGTTTTTAACGGGGAAAAGGTTGACCAGGTCCAGATGCTCCAGCCTGAAATCCGCCTCGATGAGCTTTTCTCTGAAGGAGATGCAGCCCGGGCAATTGAGGAAGGAAAAATAGAGATCAATAAGGTAAACTTCAGAGCTGTCGGAAATGGCAGAGGAAAAGGTGCACAAATAAGGGAAATGCCTGTAAGGCTCCCTCCAACTGCCATCAGGTCAAAGTATTTCTCACGCCTTCTTGCTCTGACCGAAGAAAAAGACATCGGAGCTTTTGAGCGGGAAAAGCGGGAACTTATGAGGGCTACCCTGCGGTTTAGAGTAAGGGAACTCAGGGATGCCGAGGAGATTTCCGAGCTTTCAGCCAGTATAAATAAGCTCAAAAGAGAAGCTTACGAAGACCGCAGGTTAGGGAATGTTTCAAGGAAGCACAAGCCCAAGGTTTTTGGGGAAGTAGAATGGCTCCTGAAACTTCAGGCCTTGAATTCCCTTAAGTATGATTGCGGGCGCATCTCTATATCCGAGAAAAATAAAATTTTAAGTACCCTGGGTTTTGAACCTGATATGAGGAAGATAAACAGCCACAGGCTTAAATGCCTTAAACTCGGTTCTGCCCAGAAGACTATTCCTGAGCTTATCAAAGTGCTCGGTTTCGTAAGCCGCCTCTCGTCTCCTGAAACCTACCAGTTCCTCGATAAAAAGAAAAAAGAACAGTGGAAACGGGAGTTTTTGCCTGCAGTTTACTGGGGCTTCTGTTTCATAGATGACTCACCGGAAATCAGGGAGCTTTTCGAGTCCACGGAATGGGACAGGCGGGTCAAAAATATTATCAGGCAAAAATGATCTGATGGTTCCTGACCACTAATGGTTTCTGACCACTGATGGTTTCTGACCACTTGATGGTTCCTGACCACTGATGGTTTCTGACCACTGATGGTTTCTGACCACTGATGGTTCCTGACCAATCGATTGAATTAGTCATAACATCTGCAGGCAGGAACCTTTTCTTTTCTGCACATTGCAGGATAGATATCGGCTCTCTCTGTTGCAGCAGTTCCGATTTGCTGTAGTTTCGAACGACTATTTCTAATCATTTCTGATTTTTTCCCAATATTTCAGAAAAAACACATATTTGATGTACGTTCTACTTTCTTATTTTTTAATTTATATTGATCTGATAGCTTTGCCTGAAAAATCAAGGTTCCTTTACTGGTTTTGAAGAACCTAACTTTTTATATTTTCTCAAGACCTAATACTTTAATCTCGTAATATTTAAATCAAATTCAATAAGAAAAAAATATTTATCTTTGTAATCATAATATCATTTATTCATATCAATATTAAATTTTGTATTACACATTTAACTGATGATATGGAAAAACGAGGTCAATTGTGAGGAGCGGATTAATGGAGCAGGAAACTTGGGGAACAAGAGCAAAAAAGGCTTCTCCAAAGGAAAAAGTTGATTTGCACGCACATAGTATACGGGGAAATTTATCCTCTGCGGTTTCGTCGTTCCCGTATCTTGTCCCGGTATTTTCTCCTGTTTCGTTTCCTGTACCCAATTACCTGTTCTTTTCTCCCGGGTATCTTCAGCTTGACCTTAACATTTACCGTGAACCTATGATAAAAGCCCTTATCAAAGAACAGAGTGAGGACCTGTACCGGCTGATAAAAAAAGTTCACTTTGACGGGAACTATTATAGAGTAAAAAGTGTAGATTCCGGAGAATGGGAATACTGCTGGGACCTGGCAGTCAGGGTTCAGTTCTTCGGAAAGCTTCAGGGTTTAACTTTCGAGCCAGAGAGAATCGTTTCTAGAAAAAACAGAAAAATAATCTACAGATTCCTCATCCTGGTAAATCCTCATGAACTGTGGGATAAAAAACTGGTCGAAAGAGTGTGGAGCATTCAAGAAAGAATTGAGTTTCTGATTGCAAAAATCCTTTTCCACGAGTGCATCCATGTCCTTATCTTCCTTGGAAAGAATCTGCCGTCGGGTTTCAGGCAGACAGATTTTTTCCTTGAATTCAGTGAGATGCTTGAGTTTGCAAACTCTGAAATACTCTGCCCGGAAAGTTGTGCTGTCAAGTACCACCTCAGGAATCTGGCTTTTCTTTCCCCGGACTTTCATGAAAGCTCCGGAAAAATACTGGCTAAGGTCCCTGAACTCTATGAATTCCTGATCCACGAAAAATACAGCATCAAAAAAACCGATCAGGCTTTTGGCCTTCCCTGGAGCAACAGGAAAGTTTCTCGCAACTATGCGAAGATGGCAGCTTTGAAGATGGGCCCCTGTACGGAGTCCGGTAAAGAGGATTGGGAAAAGGAAGTCCTCAGACTTAAAAGGGATTTGAAAAACCTTTATGACAGGATAGATGAAGATTATGGTTTATTTTTATGATTTACTCCATTTAATGGCACTTTTTATCTTCTTCCAGCAACGTCTTCAGGTATTTCCTTTCTTCTTTCATATGCAGCCTGATATCCTCAGCTCTCCTTTTAGGAATGGTGAAAATTTAATTTCAAACACTTATACCCCATATTGTTATTAATTATATTGGGAAGTGCAATTATAGAACCATTAGCAAAGTGAAAACTTTAAGTCATATTTCAACTATTCCTAAGCAATAGTAGAGTGGGAACAGAAATACTTGAAATTATATTCAGTAGTTCTTATCAACCATTGAAACTAACCCGCCAAACCGGAATGAAAGCGTAGCAGTAAAAACTCTCCACCTTTGGAAGGCTTTATGGAAAACGAGCCACCCAAACATATGATGGATTCCGGAAACAACACCTTATGCCCAATTAATTCATTCCATATACAAATGGCAATCTCAATGATTATCTTTTCCAGTTTGACTCCGAGGTATCCCTCTGCATAAAGCACGGAGCCTTTTTCAAAATTTTCATTTGATCTTCTTAGCAAGCACGTGGTCTTTATGCCAGTCTTTTGTATCATTCTATACCCGTATTTTTGTATCATATCATTTATCTCAATCCGTAAGCTCAGGACAGCGAGCCCTCAGGAAACTTTTCAGTTCGGAAACAGTGAGCAACGGGGGAATTTCATGTCCCTGTATTCTGAGATCCCTGGCAAGCCTTGCAGGAAGAGGAGGGATAAGCCCGGCTGCACCCAGGTCCGGACTTGAAAATACCTCTGCTGTCGGGCCGTCCAGGAAGATTTTTCCCTGCTTCATCACGACAACCCTCTCCGCATATTCTGCTGCAAGCTCCATATCATGAGTTATTAGAACCACTGTTTTCCCAAGCCTGTTAAGTTCCCGGATCTTATCCAGAAACTTGCGAATATGCCCCCTATCCTGCCCTGTAGTGGGTTCGTCCAGGACAAGCAGGTCAGGCTCAAGTGCAAGAATGGAGGCGACTGCCAGACGCTGGCGCTGTCCTCTTGAAAGGGCGTGCGGGTGTCTCTTCCTGTAAGCTGAAAGTTCCATCATTTCAAGGGCAGAATTTACCCTCCTTTTAATTTCTTCTTCGGGAATTCCAAGGTTCTTGAGTCCGAAACGGACTTCTTCAAACACGCTGTCCGTAAAAATCTGTGAGTCAGGGTTCTGGAAAAGGTATCCCACCTGCTTTGAGAGCTGGGATGTAGAATACATGCTTATGTCATTTCCATAAAGGAGAACTTTTCCGGAGACGGGCCTGCAAAAGCCCATAAGGTGGCCTGCAAGGGTAGTCTTTCCAGCCCCATTGTGCCCCAGCAGGGCAAGAAACTCTCCATGTTTGATTTCAAGGTTGAGGTTTTCAAACAGTTCTGTACCGCCTTCATGCCTGTAGCAGAGACCCTCGATCCGGACATGGGGGATTTTTTCCTGGGAATGCAGCAGAGACGCAGAGATTTCCGGTTCTGCCTGTTTTTCAGGCTTGCATTCACCTGCATGTGCCCTGAGAAGTTCAGCCAGGCGCTTCAGGAGAGTATCATAGTCAGGGATGCGGGAAAACTCAGATGCCATGCCCAGAAAGCTTGCAATCTCGGTGAGCTGAGGAGGATGAATACCGAGATTTCGGAGTTTTTTTTCTTCGAAACACAGGATTTCAAAAGGTTTTCCGTCAAGAATGATCCTTCCTTCGTCCATAACAAGCATACGGTCTGCTATTTCAAAAACGGCGTCCAGTTTGTGTTCTATCAGGATGATGGTAGTCTGTTTTTCTTCATTCAACTTCCTGAGAAGCTCAAGCACTTCCATGGTGCCTGCAGGGTCGAGGTCAGAGGTCGGCTCGTCAAGGACAAGGATCTCAGGCTGCATTGCCAGGTTTCCCCCTATCGCAGTCCTCTGTTTTTCTCCTCCTGAAAGCGTGAAGATAAAATGCTCCCTCAACCTTTCAAGCCCTACATTTTTGAGTGATTTTTCCACTCTTGCCCTGATTTCCTGCCTTGGCAGACCCAGATTTTCAGGCCCGAAGGCAAGGTCTTCAGCTACTGTCAGGGAAAACAACTGGGTCTCTGGGTTCTGGAATACCATTCCCACTTCAAGGGCCAGCTTGTGAACTTTTTCGTTCCTGATGTCTTTTCCCCGGATCATAACGCTACCCGAGAGGATGCCTCCTGAAATCTCGGGTACCAGCCTGTTAAGGCAGCGTACGAGAGTGCTTTTTCCACAGCCGCTGGGGCCTACCAGAAGCACGAATTCCCCTTTTTTGAGCTCAAGATCCACATCACAAAGGCTAGGAATATCCGAATAAGGGTAACTGTAGTTGAGTTTTTCAAGCCTGACATGCGATGCTGTGTATGTTGCGGAGTCCATGATCATCTGTCATTTTTCTTAGACCTCTAAGCTTAAAATCATTATGAAAAGTAAGAAATAATAGGATTAATATCCTCCCTGGTACGAATTAACTGGAGGAGGAATTGAGATTTGAAGTGGCTTTTTCGTTATGAACAAAAAGACAGTCTGCTTCACAGGCTGGACCCTCGGGTAAAATTGCTCTGGCTCTTTGGAGTATCGGTACTGAGTGTAGTACTCGGGACTCCTTATTTGCTTGTTGCCCTCTTTCTCTCAACCCTGCCTTTCTGGTTCATTCTGAAGCCCTCAAAAAGCAGAATAAAGGCAATGCTCCTGGTCTTCGGGAGTATTGGACTGGGTTTTACTCTCTCGCAGGCCCTCTTCTATTATTGGGCAAAAGACCCGCTGTTAACTCTCATTCCATCTTCTTTTCCTATACTGGGGCCCCTTACTGGAGGAGTCTATTTCTATGCGGACGGAGCTGTATATGGGCTGTACCAGTCATTCCGATTTATGACATCGCTTAGCGCTGCACTGCTGTTGCTTGCCACAAGCCACCCTTCAAAGCTTATCTCCGGGCTTGTCAATTTTTTTGAAATAAATATAGGAGGTAAAAATTACAGGATAGGCCTTCCTTACGAAATTGCATTCATGCTCTCTTCCGCAGTCAGTTTTGCCCCAACTATGCTTGAAGAATGTGGAGTAATTCTTAATGCCATGCAGGCGAGAGGACTTGAGTTAAAAGGCGGGGTCCGCGCTAAAATAAAAGCCCTTAAATATATCCTTGTCCCGCTCGTGGTTAATATACTTCGATCAGGACGAAAACTCGCCGTAGCTGCCGACACACGGGGCTTTCGGGCAAGCAGGCACAGGACCAGCTTAAACGAACTCAGCTTGAAAAATAATGATTACCTCTTTCTGGCATATACAATCCTTTTTACGGCAGGCGGGCTCTACCTGAGCTACTCAGGCTTTGGAGGGTCAGTCCCGATTTGAGAAGGCAATTCTACAGAAGAAAAAAACTTTAAAAAGAAAATCCAGAAAAAGGAGTTTTTATTTTCTGTATTTTTTTATTTTCTGGATTTATACTTTCGGCTCTTTGAAGCCAGTTTAGCTCCTGTTAAAAGGGTGATAAGGGTAAAAACGAATCCACATCCGGGAGTCTTCTCTGACTTAATGCTGGAAGTTTCCGGGGCTTTCACAGTATTTGTTTCTTCCGAATTCTCTGAGCTCTTCTCTGAAGGGGTCTGCACTTTTTCAGCAAGGGAATCCCTTTCAACCACGAGGAATGTTCCTGAAGGCACCACATAATCACCTACAGCCTGTAATTGAATGGAATTTTCTCCGGACTTCAGGAAGTCTTTGATTTCCCTTACATCAATGTCTAGATCTTTATAGGGCTTTCCCTTGCAGATTCCAGTGAACCGTTTGTCATTAACCAGAAGAGTATTATCTTCCCAGTTTCCGGACTGAATTATACTCCAGAGAGTTGCACTGCGGACAGGAAGCTCTAGATTAGGCCTGAGCATATCACATATCGTCTGGTTTGGTGTAGCATAGTAAAGCGGGTTTCCATTTTCATCCATCTGAGAATTGAGCATATCAGCTCCTTCACTGACCCAGTATTCAATATATTTCCCACTCGGGTCATTATATACAATAAGCAGCCCCACACCGTCAAAACAGACGTAAGAAGAAGCGGGACCTGTATTTTTAATATCTGTGCTGAAGGTGCCTGAACCAGGGACGTAAGCGCTCACATCGTAAGCCCATGTGCCTGTGGGGTAATTATAAATGCCCCAGCCTTTCCTGTCGCTGTACTCTTTTTCAGGTTTAATCTCTTCTCCGTTAAAAATAACGTTCATCTCAGGGTACCTCCCCACAACCCCTTCGGCGCTCCAGGTCCAGTAAACATAGAGCCTTGCAAATTTTACCTTCGCCCCTTCAGGGAGCTTGGCAGTGTGGATCACGGAATATACATCACCGGGGTAGACCTTTTCACTGTAATAACTGTTTCCTACAGTATAGAAGAGGTCTCCCTGAATTGTATCATGGCTGTACAGTTCAAGAGGCTTATCTGCCACGTAACCGTTATATTCAGGAGCCTGAGCCTGGACAGGGGAAGCCAGTAGGCAGCATAACACTGCTATCAGGCAGGACAGTCCTGCCGCAAAACAAAGTATATTCCTGATACTGTCATACCTGGCACTGGCAGGTTTTTCCCTTCTGCCCTTATGCCCGTTTTTTGCTTTATACCCTGCATTTATTTCCAGGTTCCTTTCTATTCCATAATTCATCCTTTGGAGCCCATTTCTCTCTATAGTTACAGCCTGCATATTCCATCATCTCGCCTGCAAACAATTTTTGAAATTCCTTTATGATAATGTTAATCAGTAAATATAAAATAGATTAAAAGAATATAAGTTTTTTTAAAAATTATATATTTATAGATTTTACATAACATTAATTGTTACAATTTATAAAGTTAGATCTACATTAATTGATGTTCTTTTTATATTTCAACTGAATTGCAGGCATTTTTCTAAGGTCTGTTTCAGCAGAATTTTCCTGTATTTTGCCACAGGATGCATGGTTTATCTTCATCTTTTTAACCTTATCAGAAACTTTTATTTGTATTAATTCACACAATAAAGAAAAATAGTAATATTTAATTACCTTTAATTTATTGTTAATTATTTAATGATATGAAGTTTATTTGATTAATCTCTCTTCAGGGGCAGAAAGGTATCAGAATAGAAAACCAGAGGCAATTCAAGCTTCCCCTGATTTAGATCTTTCACTCTGGTAAGAAAGTGACGCCTATGAAAATGAATCCTGTAAAGATGACCTTACTTTTTATCCTCCCGTTCTTATTCCTGCCCTTAACCCTTCCTGCCGGGGCCAGCTACTCATATGACGGCTTATCCCTTACTCCGGACGCTCAGGGTACATTTAGAGGGGAGGTCTACATAGACGGAGGGCATGGACTATCATTTCCTCCTTACTCTCAGAAATTTGATGTGCCGGAAGGTACTCTTCGCTGGGCCTATCTGTATATAGGAGTATGGGGTGGTACAGAAAATTATGAAGGTTGGGTTCAGCCCGAGTTTAACGGGCAGATTCTTGAAAAGTTGCAGCTTGCAGGGAAAAATGACGAAAACGAGAATGTATACTGTGCAGGCCATGGAGTCTACTGGATAGCTTATGACGTAAGCAACGTTACTAAAAATGGGGAAAATACGGTAGAGGTCCTTACAAGCAGCGGTGAGCCCGGGAACAAACTGGACGGTAGAGTCTATGGGGCAGTGCTTGCCGCGGCCTGCGAAAACTCAAAAGCTCCAGTAGCTTCTTATAAGCTCCTTAGCGGGAACGTAAACCTACATGGGAAGGGCTGGAGCGGAACCCTGGCAAATGTCAATGATCGGGAAGATGTTTACTTTAGCTCAGGACAGGCTTTGAGCAGCATTAAGACTGCAAGACTTTCGGTAGTATATCTTACCGGGACAAAAGGACTGCCTGATTATTTGAGTTTCAATGGAAAAATGCTTGGAACCCCACCGGAGTACCTGTCTGAGAGTTTTGGTGGAAAAGCAATCGATATTGCCAATGAAGTGAGCCTCGATGCCTCTGGAGATAAAGGGTTTTCTTCCAGTTACTTTGATATAGAGCATTTTGACGTTCTTGCTTATCTGCAGGCCAATAATTCCGTGTCTTTTATAAGAGGACTTGACCTGGACGGGGACGGAGAAATTGGCATTCAGGAAGGAGAAGATTACCTGCACCCTGTCCTGGCAGCCCTGGTACTGAAGTCAGGAAGTACTGCTCCCGTACTTCCTGACCTCTACCCTGAAATGAAAATCTCAGAGGAAGAACTGGTTGATGAAAAACCTGCGGAAATTTTCTTTACAATATACAATCCAGGAGGAATCTGCGAAGAGAACGTCACAGTAAGCTTCCGGGCAGATGGAACTGAGGTCTTAGCTTTTCCGGTCAGGATGGAAGCCTCCGGAGTATACAGATCCAAATTCTCCTGGCCTGCTGTCAGAGGGGAGCACCTGCTTGAACTCTCTGTGAACCCTGACAACAAAATAAAAGAATCGGATAAGGAAAATAATGCCTGTACATTAAATGTCAGCGTCAGGTCAAAGCCGGACCTTTCGGTTTCTCTCGGAGAACCCGTTAAAATAGAAACTCAGGAAAAGACCGCATCAGCTTCACTAATCTTTCTTGCTTTCCTTTCATTCTTCGGAGCCAGGAGAAAAAAAGCTCTTCCCCTTCTATTACTCGCAGTGCTTGCTGTAACAGTATTTAGTGGCTGCATTGAAGAAACCCGTGCAACAGAAAAAGCTGCTTACTCTATCCCGGTGAAGATTATGAATAACGGAGAAGCTTCAGCCAGGGACTTTGACGTAAACCTCTATCTTGATGGAAAAAGTGTTACGGTCCTGAATATCCCGGAACTTGCAGGCCAGAGTTCGATTGAGGAACAGATAAGGGTTGAAGCCCTTAAAGGTGAGCACACCCTCAGCGTTAAGGTAGACGAGCATAATAATATAATTGAATCGGACGAGGATAACAATGGATTTGAAAAAAGCTGTTATTTTAGTTAACTTCTTGCTGCTCATCACCCCGGCTCAGGCCTCATATGCCGGAGACAAGCCTCTGCAGACTATCCTGCATGACGAGCACCGCGGGGCTATTGATTTTACTCTGGGGGACAGCAGGTACAGCGGAGAACTTGAGTTTAATGAAAGCTATCGGGTTAATTTTAGTGTCGAGCCCCCTGCGGGGAGTTCTATCAAATTTGCAAAGGCTTACATTTACTGGGTCTGGAGCAAAAAAGGGCTTGAAGGCATTTATCCAGAATTTAATGCTTCTCTTGGACATTCAGCTACTGTCGTGCCCCTTCAGAAGGGACAGATGTACACGGACACGAAAGGTTTTGTGTCCAGGTACGACTTTTTTTCAGGGGCGCATGCTTATGACCTGAGCGAGGAAATTTCCGGAGCAGGCAATTATTCCATTTCACTTGTGAATACTGCAAAAGACGGAAGTACCTTTTGCTTGCAGGGCATAGGGCTTCTACTCGTCTATGAAAATTCGGACCTGCCAGTGATTGAATACTGGATCAACGAAGGCTGCGACATGCTATACGCAATACACGGGATAGACCCCAAAATGGCTACAACAACAGTTTACTTTGAGGGGGATATTAACCTGGAGAATGTTGCAGATGCAAGTTTGATAACAGTTTCCCCTTCAGGGGGCTACACTTCAGGGGCAGAAGCCCGGAACAAACTATTCTTTAATCAAAAAACCAGTAGCATTCCGATAATTGGAGATATCATACAACTCCTTTTTGGAGGAGGAAAAAGCTGGAAGAACGTATACCAGACAGATGAAACTCTCCAGGTCGCTCTGGATAAGAGGCCTGTGCTGGCTTATCTGGAGCCAAGAGGGAATTTTGCCAGTGTTCAGGATAATGGAGACTATCTACTGGTGACAAACGCATTACTTGTAATTGAATTTAAGGAGACTGATGCCCTCAAAAAGAGAACTGGCTAAATTTTTCAGAAAGGATAAGTAAAGGGATCGAAAATGACTTTCATTGAAACTAGAGATCTGGAAAAGTATTACACTTTTGGTTCGGGCTTGCGTGTTGATGCCCTCAGAGGCGTAAACTTGAAAATTGAAGAAGGAGAATTTGTTTCTTTCATGGGGCCTTCCGGATCCGGAAAATCTACCCTTCTTAATATTATCGGATGCCTGGATAAACCCAGTTCTGGTAGGGTATTTATAGAAGGCAATGAAGTTGATTACAGGAATTCTTCCAGCCTTGTTAGCCTCCGCAGGCAGACAATAGGTTTTGTTTTTCAGGCTTTTAACCTGATTTCTACAATGAATGCCATGGAAAATATCTGCTACCCCATGCACTTTAACAGAATTCCCACTTCCCGGCAAAAGCAGAGGGCAACCGAGCTTCTTAATCTTGTTGGACTTGGGGACAGAATGAAGCACCTGCCCTCGGAGCTATCCGGAGGGGAACAACAAAGGGTCGCCATAGCAAGGGCACTTGCGAATAGTCCAAGGCTTATTCTGGCAGACGAGCCGACTGGAAACCTTGATTCAGAAACCGGGAAAAAGATTGCTAGCCTTATGAGAAAAATCAACCAGGAGCATGGGGTAAGCTTTGTTGTTACGACTCATGACCTTGAAATGGCAAGGACTGCGGACAGGGTGGTAAAGCTAAAGGATGGAAAAATAATTTCAGAAGCTTTTTAAGCCTGTGTTTCCCTTTCAGGTAGGCCTAAAAAAATTGCAACCGGACCTGTTTTCAAGCTTCATCAAGGTAAAATGAGTGATTATTTGGGATTAATAATTAATGTTTATATTGTCCAGTAGGCCCTCAAACCTGCCGTGAACTAGAAAAAAGTTGATATAAATTCCGGTCGGGTCCCTGAATTATAGATCAATTCTGGAAAAGCGAGTACATCCCATATATTCATGAATATATTAAGAGATTCTTATGCTTTCGATTTTCAATGATTCAGAC
This sequence comes from Methanobacteriota archaeon, assembly GCA_030054735.1. Classification (GTDB taxonomy): domain Archaea; phylum Halobacteriota; class Methanosarcinia; order Methanosarcinales; family Methanosarcinaceae; genus Methanosarcina. Next base: position 25,234 of record JASGVX010000034.1, read on the forward strand.
CCACGACCAAAAATTGACACTATTGTAGAATTAACTTTATTTTTGAGACAGTCTGTTGAGGTGATTATTTTAAATTCTTCAACTCATATTACAGGGAACACTTCAAGACAGCACAAATCAATAATAATAAAATTGTAAGCTGTATAATCTTTTATTTACTCCACATCATATACAGTAACCACAAGCCCACCACCAGCATCAAACAACTGGTTAGCAACTTTCAGCCCATTTGTATAGCCCTCCTTTTCCACCTGTTTCCATCTTTCACATAATTTAGAAATGTTTTCGAGTTCAAATATTTTTATGCCCAATAAAAGCATGTTTTTCAATTCTGGAGCATGAGAATATTAATATGTTTTAGATGTAGCAAACATTATATATAGAGAGATCGATTAGAAACATAGATAAATATTTTGAGGAAGATAAGAATCTGAAAGATTAAATTTAAATAGCGTTATTAAGTTTTATTATTTTAAATAGTTGAATTTGGATTGAAGTTGCTGTATTATCAAACAAGACTTTACTGCACCATTCATTTCAACAGAAAATAAATCGTATGGCTAGATGACCAAAAGTCAATTAATGATATAAAACAAAATAGTTAGATTTATCAGATTGAAACTTAGCTTTATGAGTATGGAGCCTAATCTTACATTATTTCATGCCATCAATAATTTGGCTGGAAATAACTCTGCTCTCGATAGTATGATGATATTTGCAGCACAGTACCTTATTTGTATTTTTGCTGTTTTTCTTGTATATACATGGCTTGCCAAAAAAAAATACAGGCAAGAATCACTGTTTGCAGGATATGCAGCTCTTCTTGGTCTGGGAATAAATTTCATCATTACTTTATTCTATTTTCATCCGAGACCTTTTATGGTCCCCACAGGTACACTCCTTATAGCACATGCAGCCGAGTCTTCATTTCCATCTGACCATGCTACTATAATGTTTTCGGTATCTATTATGCTCCTCAGATTCAGAGACTTGAGGCGTAGCGGTGCTGTATTTTTTGTTCTTGCGTTCATCAGCGGGTTTGCAAGAGTTTATTCCGGATTGCATTTCCCTATGGATATGGCTGGTTCTCTACTTGTTGCTTTGTTTTCGACTGGTATTTTGCTTGCCCTGAAAGATTATCTGATTCCAGTTAATCGGATATTCATTGCTTATTTTGAAAATATTGAGAAGATGATCACAAAAAAATATGAAAACGTCCTGATAGTTTTCAGAAAATATTTCACCTGAACTTTTTTGAAATGTCTCTGAATCTACATAAGTTGTGAAATCCTGCAAAACAGAGTTGAAGATGCAGAAATCTTCATTGACTACATTGGCCATTTATAGCATGAGTTCCCAAAATTTAAGCGCAAAAATCTAATTTCACTAATCTACTATGATCAGATGATTGTTATTTTAAATTAGAACTTATTATTTATGCGCTTAAGTTTAAGCACATAATAGGATATCAAGAGAACCTTATGCGCTTAAAAAGGTGGAAGGTCAGATTAAACGCATTAAATTCTTTTTTTAAAAAATTACTTTACTTACTCAGACATTCAACTTTCTAAAATCTCCTGGTGCTCTTATCAGGTCATATATAAAACACGGAGTTTCTCCCTCATTATCCTAAAAAGGTAGAATTATATATCACTGCAGACATCTTTCAAAATATTGTTAGAAGAACTTTTAAAATATTTAGTACATAAAATATTTGTAGAAATCATTTCTAAATGATAAAAAAAGGCAGGGATTTACATATATGGTAAATGATCTTCAAGGAGTACTGAAAGGGCAGAAGATAGCTTATTTTTCTATGGAGATCGGGCTTCACAATGAAATTCCGATATATTCAGGAGGTCTTGGAGTGCTGGCAGGTGATACGATCCGCTCGGCTGCAGACCTCAAAATTCCGCTGGTAGCAGTAACTCTGATTAGCAATAAAGGCCATTTCAGGCAGAGCCTTGATGCCTTCGGTACTCAGACAGAACTAACTGAAGAGTGGGACCCTTCAAATTTCATGAACCGGCTTGAGCAGGAAGTGAGCGTCAGAATTCAGGACAGAGATGTCAAAATACAGGCATGGCACTATGATTGCAAAAGCCTGACCGATGGCCAGATACCTATTATTTTACTCGATACCAACGTGGAAGGAAACTCCTGGGAAGACCGCAAGATCACAGATTTTCTTTATGGAGGTGACCATCCCTACAGGCTCAAGCAGGAGATAGTTCTCGGGATAGGTGGAGTGCGCATGCTTGATGCACTTGGCTTTAAGGTCAGAAAATACCATATGAATGAAGGGCACTCAAGCCTGCTCGCCCTGGAACTTTTAAAAATGAATGGGAAAGATTGTTCAAAGGTAAAGGAACTCTGCATTTTTACCACTCATACCCCCGTAGAAGCCGGGCATGATAAGTTCGATTACGGGCTTGTCAAAGACATGATCAGGGATGAGGACGATGTAAACACCCTCAGAAGTTTAGGAGGAGAAGGCCGTTTTAATACGAGCCTTTTTGCCCTCAACCTGTCCAACTATGTGAACGGCGTCACAAAAATGCACAGCCAGGTTTCATGTGAACTCTTTCCAGGCTACTCAATTCAAGCAATAACAAACGGCGTCCACTCTTATACCTGGACCTCCCCTTATTTCAGGAAGCTTTTTGACCAATATATTCCCGGATGGGCAAATGAACCCGAACTCCTTGTAAGAGTAGGAGGAATCCCGGATGAGAAAATCTGGGAAGCGCGCCGAAATGCAAAAAAAACCCTTATAGATGAAGTGAATGAAAGAACAGGGGCAGGTATGGACTATGAGACCCTCACTATAGGTTTTGCACGGCGTATGACATCGTATAAAAGGGCAACTTTAATCCTTTCCGACATTGAAAGGCTCAGGAAAGTAAACCAAAGAGGCAAAATTCAGCTTATTTTTGCAGGAAAAGCCCACCCTCATGATGGGGCAGGAAAACAGCTTATAAGGGATATTTTCAAAAGCATAGAAACGCTCAAAAACGAGATCAAAATCGTCTTCCTGGAGAATTATGATATGAACCTGGCTGCGAAAATGGTCTCCGGCGTTGATGTCTGGCTGAACACTCCAACCCGCCCATATGAAGCCTCGGGCACAAGCGGCATGAAAGCTGCCCATAATGGAGTAGTGAATTTCAGCATTCTTGACGGCTGGTGGATTGAAGGATGGATTGAAGGTGTAACCGGCTGGTCCATAGGCCCTCGGCCCGAAGAACATCTTAGCATAGAAGATGCAAGGCTTGCTGAGCTTGACGATCTTTACAACAAACTCTACTACATTATCATCCCAATGTATTACGAGCGCAAAGACGAATGGTTAAAACTGATGAAAAACTCAATTGGCATGATTGCCTATTATTTCAACAGCCACAGGATGATGAGGCGTTATGTCACGCATGCATATCTGTAAACATCAGGAAGTTCGTCCTGAGATTAAGCAGTTTTAGTACAGAACAACCGGGGATACAGACAGCTAACTGCTTTAAGAAATACCTTGGCATTTTTATAAACCGAGCCTTAATCCAGATGAAAATCTGACATGGCCGCCAGCTTATCTGGCGGCCTTCCAATAAGAAGATAGAAGCTGAATGAATAAAAATTAGAAGAAAAATCTTGGAGAAATATTGCAAAACGGTAAAAAATTAAGTTGTTATTTTCCTGTTCTTTTTGTTTTTGTCTACAGCCCGCTCCCCAGCTTTTTAACCCTTTCACTGGCACTTTCTGCTTTTGTTTTGGCCCCTTTACTATCCCAGAGGCTTGCTGCAATCTTAAAAGCGTTTTCTGCCCCTTTCATGTTTCCAAGTTTAATGAATACGTTTCCTTTTTCATACCAGGCTTCGGCAAAATCAGGCTTAAGGCGGATTGCCTTTTCAAAAGCATGCAGAGCTTCCTTTTCCAAACCAGCTTTAAAGAAGACCTTTCCCCGCAATTGCCAGGCTTCTGCATTTTCAGGTTTTATCTCGAGTGCTTTTTTAAAATCCTGCATAGCTTTATCCTGTTCTCCAAGCCTGAGGTGGAGTTTGCCTTTTTCAAATAGGGCATCAGGATCCTCAGGGTTTTTTTCCAGAGCTTCTTCAAACTCTTTGAGCTTCTCTTCACACAGGTGTATTCTGGCAAGCACTGCATCCTTACCTTCCCAGGCATTTTTCTGCACAGGGTTTAAAGATATTGATTTCTCGAAAGCACCAAGCGCGTCCCGGAAGCGCTCAAGTTTTGTTAAAACAAATCCAAGGTTAGTCCAGAGCCCTGAATTTTCAGGGTTGATTTCCGAAGCCCTTTCAAACGTATCAAGAGCTTCTTCATAACGCTTGAGTTTCAGCAGGGAATTTCCTTTATGGAACAGGACTGCAAAATCAATAGGGTCTTCTTCAAGCACACGGTCAAAAGCCTGAAGAGCCAGTCTGAGCCTTCCCTGCCTGTAAAGAGTCACTCCTTTTTCGTAGAGGGTCCTGGCCCCTGTATTTTTCGGATTCTTTTCTTTTTCCCCTTCACTTTCGACATAATCTTTTTCAAGCCCGGTTTCAGAAAGGTATCTGAATTCTGCCGAATCTTCCTGGCCAGGACTGGCATCAATGTATATAAACTCCTCTTTTGGAACAAAGGACTTGCAGATCCAGTCTGGATCGACCCTCCTGCAGGTAATGACACAGTATCCGTTAACGTACTTAGAACACAGCAAACAGCAGTAGATATGCCTATCGAGCCGGAATCTGATCTGGTCGAGTTCGATAGTAACCAGTCCCTGGTTCAACCTTGTTTTGAAGGTTTTATAAGGGATATTTTTTATTTTGATATAGACCGTTGAAGGAGCAGGCGGGTCCCATTCACAGGACTTTTCAGTTTGCATTTTGCGGATCATATTTATTGTGGTTTTTATTTTGTTGAATCTGGTTTTATCGATGTTTAATTTTGTCGATGTTTAATTTTGTCGATGTTTAATTTTATCGATGTTTAATTTTATCGATGTTTAATTTTATCGATGTTTAATTTTATCGATGTTTAATTTTATCGATGTTTAATTTTTAGGACTTACACAGTTGAATTGAAAAACACGAGCGGAAGTAACTTAACTGTATAAAATCAAATAATGTTGACTAGCCCGTTGTGTCTGATTTTACATTTCAAGTGCGTAAATTCTAATTTTGTCGAAATCTGTATTTTATGCGAAATGACCTCTATAAAAACATATATAACCTTATATAGATGGTCTTAAGGGTACTCCTGAGCCTGAGAAAATAATTCATTTCAACCTGTAATTACTTTTTTGCGCCAATTACGAGTTATTTAAGATGTACCAGTAAAACAAAAAAGACGTGCTAATAAGAATCACAAAAGGCACTAAAAAATAAATTAACCGGATATTTTCCGCTTATTAACTCCAAAAACCTTCAGCAATCAGGCAGAAAGTTATGTGGTATTTGTATCCTCAGTTTCTGTGCTGATGTCAGGCTGAGAAGTGAAAGTCCACCAGCTACTCTTACTGCTTTCCGTGCCTTCGGGACTTACAGCCCAGACCCGCCAGCGGTACTGTTCTACTCCCTCCAGAAACTTAAAAGAATAGCTACTTCCTGTTATCCCGGAAACTACATAGTACCCGGAAGATTCTGAAAGCCACTTACCTGTATTTGAATCATAAGAGTCGATTTCTAAAGTGTAGTTTTCAGCACCCGAAACAGTTTTCCACTTGAGTACAGCCTGCGTTGTAGAGTTATCAAATACAGTTCCACTTGACGGGGAAACCTGCTCAGGAGTGGAAAGAGGCACAGAAGAAGGCGGTATGGAAGGTCCTTTCACATGCACGATTTTGCTAGCTCTAACACTGCCTGCCCTGTTTCTAGCTGTCAGGGTGTAAGTGGTGTTTTCTTTGGGAAATATTCTCTGGCTGCCGGTAAGACCTGCAGTCCCTATCCCTGGTTCAATGACAACTTCTGTAGCATCGGAAACACTCCAGATTAAATTGGAACTCTCTCCTTTTGCAATGACATCAGGGTCCGCATTAAAAGAGGCGATAGAAGGCAAGACGTCAGAAGGCAGGTTTTCTGAAGAGGGTTTTTCTTCCGATGCTGGCAGATTTTCAGCAGGGGTTGAAGCTTTTTCTTCCTCAGATGTCATGCTCTCTTTAGGTGGCAGAGGATTTTCTTCAACTGCAACCGTGCAATATGCCACATCTTCTTTATTGCTATTTGAAGCTGTGAGCTTATATGAAGTGGTAGTTGAAGGAGATACATCCAATGTCCCGGCGGGTTCTACGGCCCCGATATCAGGCTCTATATTAACCTTTGAGGCTCCTGAAACGTGCCAGTTAAGGACAGCACTTTCTCCTGGTTTGATGGAATTTGGACTTGCAAGAAAAGAACTGATAAGCGGATCCTTTTCTTCAACCTTAACCGTGCACGTAGCTATTTTTTTATCCCCTTCGCTTGAAGCCATCAGTTTATAAGTCGTTGTTTCAGAAGGAGAAACAGAAAAAGATCCGTTTGAATTTACGGCTCCGATATCAGGTTCTATAGTAACATTCGTTGCCCCTGAAACATCCCAGCTTAAAACAGAAAGTTCTCCTGGTTTGATAATTTCAGGACCTGCATCAAAAAAATTAACCCCCACTGCTGATGCAGGGAACAGGACTTTAAGAGCAATGGCTATACTCAAGATGGTACCAAATAATTTTATGGCTTCTGGTAATGAGCTCCATAAAGTCCTGACGCGGTCCAGCAATGACTTTTTATTGTCCTTTTCATCCATAAATAACCCCCCCGGAAACCTGCAAATCAGTGTAGAGAAGTCAGTTATCGTCGAAAAATCATTTTATCGTGAAGGGAAAAATCGGCTTTAGAGCTTTATTCGAAAATAATTATTATTAAAAATTTGATATATAACTCTGCTTTCCCATATTAACTTTCAGGTTTAGACGTCCAGAATCCTTATTCAAGACTATAACTGACGCTTCATGCTGTGCAGATTATTAATTATACAGTTTTAAAGCCGAAGCAAAGATAGTAGCAATGATAAATAATACCATATATATTAATTTTGGCTTATACTTTTAAAATATAATTAAAGGCTTCTTAAACGAGCAGGCACTTGTGCTTGAATTCATAAAAAATTCCTTTTCAGGCTGTCTCAAAAATAAAGTTAATTCTACAATACTGTCAATTTTTTCCACTATAAGGTTGATTTATCTCTAAATTTCTCTATTTTAAGTGGGCTTGTTCTTAAAGTTAATGTATCTTATTATCCAATTGTAGAAATGCTTTGATTTTTGAGACAACCTGTTTCCAACTTATTCAGATACTTTCCAGCTTATTCAGATACTTTCCAGCTTATTCAGGTACTTTCCAGCTTATTCAGGTACTTTCCAGCTTTTTCAGTTCCTGTATTCTCAACTCCACAATATCCATAGCATCTTCAAAGAGCTGCCTGTTAATTTCGATCCCGAAGTATTTTTTGAGCTTTTCTTCAGGTGGCATCACTGAACCTTCAGAGAGGTAAGTAATGTAGTTTTCATTGAAGGTTTTCGGATCTTCTTTGTATTGTTTGAAGAGAGAAAGAGTTATTGCCTTTGAAATCGCGTAATTAAAAGTATAGTAGTTGTCTGTAAAGTAGATGTGGTTAATGTCGGCCCATCCCGCAGAGTCTTCTGTATAATATTCAATGGACTTGCTCCTGTATTCTTTAGCTAAACCTGTCCAGAGAGCGTTGAGTTCAGCTCCGCTGACATTCCCTTTTTCAGAGCATAGCTGGTGGGCCTTATATTCGAATTCCGTAATCATGGGCTGGCCGATAAAGTAGCTCTGGTATTCACCTATATGATCGGCAAGCACAGCAACTGCTGTTTCCTTATCGGAGTTTTCAATAATATAATCAACAAAGAGTTCTTCATTGAAAGTAGAAGGGATTTCCATTTCGTAAATCTGGCCCGAGCAATAGAAATAATCCGTGAAATTGCCCATAAGATAGAAATGAATTCCATGCCCGAGTTCGTGAGTAAGGGTCTTCTGGTCACCGATAAGGCCGTTATAGTTCATGAAAATCAGAGAAGGGGACTTCAGGGCACTGAGCCCGTAACAGTAGCCTCCTGGCTGTTTTCCGTGATCGGGGTCAGGATATACATCTATGAAATTACCTGTTACCATTTTTAAAAATATTTCATTGAAACTGGGGTCCATCTTTGAATAGGATTTCTGGATATCCTGCAAAGCATCTGTGTAAGTATAGTTTTTACCGGGTTGATCCTCCAACTGCAGCGAAAGATCATAAGGCCTGAGCGTTTCAAGCCCGAGTTTTCTCCTCCTGAACTCGTTATAGTCCTCAAATACATCTTTCCTTTCCTTGAAAACCGTGTTCATATCCTCAACCTGGTCTTTTGTAAGGTAAAGGCTGTACAGCCTGGATTCATAAGAGTCCCTGTATTTTAGCTCTCTTGCAACAAGGTCGTCAAGCCGTGCCTTTTCGGAGTAGAGAGATGCCATTGAGTCAGATTCGGATATAAGGTGGTAAAACAACTTATCATAACACTTTTTCCTGTTTTCTCTGTTCTGGTCTGTTGAAAGCAGAGTATAGTAGGACTGAGAGTTGACCTGAAATTCTTCCCCGCTCTCAAGAGTTATATTGCCTGCCATAGTGACTTCATTGGTAATCTTAGAAAGTGCCTCAGTTTCTAGTTTCATACGCTGATTTCCGATTTCTGCAAGATACACAACCTGGGCTTCATCCACCGGCCTGTGCTCTATAAACCTCATATAGTTTGCTTCAAAGAAAGGCCGATACATTTCAAGCCCAGGTTCTTCGGAAAAGAGCCTTTCCCACTCATCTTTATTGAGCGAGGACAATTTTACGGTTGCAAATGCAGTGGCTTTATTGTGTTCTGTTAGCAGGTCCTGAGATTCAGCAAGAAGAGAATTAAAAAACTGATCATTAACGTTTTTACTTTGCTGAGTGTATGCATAAATATAGAGAACCTCAATAGATTTTGAAAACTCTTTTTCAGTTTCCAGATAATCAAGTAAAATAATGCCGGATAAATTCTCAAACTCCGGACGGAAAGTCGTATTTATTTCTTTTGATCTCTCTTTTAACATCTCAAGTTTTTTAAGTGCATCGTCCTTGCTCTTGAAAAGATATGAATCATTCCATTCCGTAGTAATCTTTTCAGGATCAAGCTCTTCAACCTTAACCGTGAATGTAGCTATTTTTTTATCCCCTTTGCTTGAAGCCATCAGTTTGTAAGTCGTTGTTTCATAAGGAGATACAGAAAAAGATCCCTTTGAATTTACGGCTCCGATATCAGGTTCTATACTAACATTCGTTGCCCCTGAAACATCCCAGCTTAAAACAGAAAGTTCTCCTGGTTTGATAATTTCAGGATCTGCATCGAAAAAATTAATCCCCACTGCTGATGCAGGGTACATGACTTTAAGGGCAATGGCTACAATGGCTATACACAGGATGATAGCAAATAACTTAATGGCTTTTGGCAATGAGCTCCATGAAGTTCTAACGTGATCCAGCACTGACTTTTTATTGTCCTTTTCATCCATAAATAAACCCCCCGAAACCTGCAAATCAGTATAGAGCAGTCAGTTATCGCCGAAAAATCATTTTATCGTGAAGGGAAGAATCGGCTTTAGAGCTTTATTCGAAAATAATCATTATTAAAAACTTGATATATAACTCTGGTTTCCCATATTAATTTTCAGGTTTAGACGTCCAGAATCCTTATTCAAGACTATAGCTGACGCTTCATGCTGTGCAGATTATTAATTATACAGTTTTAAAGCCGAAGCAAAGTTTGTAATAATTGTTAAATAGTACCATATATATTAATTTTGGCTTATACTTTTAAAATATAATAAAAGATTTCTTAAATAAGTGGGTACTTGTGCTTGAATTCACAAAAAAATTCCTTTCAAGATTATTCAGTTTTTTTCAAGTTTATTCAGTTTCTTTCCAGCTTATTTAGTTTCTTTCCAGCTTATTCAGTTTCTTTCCAGCTTATTCAGTTTTTTTCAAGTTTATTCAGTTTCAACGTCCATGCTGTTGAAAAGATAAGAAATATTCCATTCCATAGTAATCTCTTCAGGATCAAGTTCTTTATTTTGTCCCATTAAATCCTATCCCCTCATATCTATCAATTTGTTACTTAAACACAGTTCATATGACTGAGAGTATATACAAACTGATTCATATTTAACCTGATGTCAAAAATCAATTAAAAACGAAATCGAAATTTAAATTCACAGCACAGGTCTGTTTTGTAAAAGTAAGAAGGTTTGCTGGATAAAGGTTAAGAAGGCTGTTGAACAAGGTTAAGAATACTGCTAAGCAAGGTTCAGAATATGCTGAACAAAGGTTAAGAAGCACGATCAAAAGAGAAAGGTTCTTCAGGTCATTATTTATACATGCTCCTTCATTAAGTGCTTTAGAAAAGATTAGTTCTTGAAAGGTAAATTCTATGAACTATTGTAGAAAAACACATGGAGTTCCCGCCCTATTTTCTTTTTTCGTACCCGGTCTGGGTCAGCTTGTAAAGGGACAGATTTTAAAGGCGCTTTTCATCTGGATAGCTTTCGCGCTTGCCGGAGCCTTACATATTATCGGATTTGGATTTTTAATATGTACGGTTATATGGGTCTGGCAGATTTATGATGCATATAACGCCTGATAATTGCATCAGATATATCAATATTTATCAATATCTATCAAATTGATAGAAAAAATATGATTTTGAGAAGGTGAGTGAGTAAGCGAATGATCCCCTTTTCAAAATTGGGAATGTCATCCTTAAGTCTACCAAAAAAGCACTCTCTATCAAAACATTATCAAACAAGCCCTAAAATTTATCAGTATTTTCTTATCATTTCTGCCTGCCATTTGGTCTCCGGCCACCCTCTAAATCTTCTGTACATATTTATTTCGTTAAGATAATTCACTACCTCATCCGCCGAAAAACCAAGGTCTTTGAGTACACATCCGAGAACTGTGCCTGTTCTGCCTCTGCCTCCTATGCAATGGACAACGATTCCTTCTCCTTCATCCATTTTATCTCTTATAACAGCAGTTGCCTGTCTGACGAGCCTTTCCTCCCTTTCAGGGTCAACCGGTCTATAACCATGACTAAGATTTTCTAAGTCTGCAGAGAACAGCACTTTGAGAGGATATGGGTCGTAATAAACCGCTAAACTGCTGAGACAGACTACATTTGAAAAACCAGCTTCGCCAATTTTTTCCCACGGCGTAGACATCCCAGGACGAGACATGCCAGCAAGAAGAACAGGCTCTTTAAGTACAACATAGAAATTCAGTGGAATTTGGATACCTTCTATTGAAGGCATCTCCCTGGGGCTTAATAAAGGGGGCATGATGCTAAGATTATGGGAGGAGATATAAATTTTCATCTATTCATTTGTGAGGACTGGAAGGTTATAGCCTACATTCGGAAGGTCGACATTAAAAATTAGAACATTTTCCCTGATCCTGTTTCATGCTATCCTCTAGATAGAAATGAGATTGAAGCTTGGTTAATATGTGGATCAACTATCACCACATATATAACCTTAACTCCAACTTTTTATGGGGAATATAATAGAGCTTTTCATGAAAAACATGTTTTTCAACAACAAGCGCTAGAAAGCCAAAAGAATAGTAGTTTACTTCATAAATTATTCCCATAATTTTCGAATGTTCGATAAAAAATTAAAACTGTAAATGCTTTTGTAGCCAAAACTAAAGAGAAATAAAACCATTTCTTCCTCAAATTTCTTCTAATCTTTAGTAAAATCATTAAGTTTACGAAAACTACAGATTTAATTTATTGGAAAACTGATTTATTTTCAAATGCAATTGACTTGATTACGGAAAAGCACATGTTTGATATATCCCCTATTGAGTAAGGATATATTTTTCATCCATTTTTTCATCAAAATCACAATCAAAAGGACTGAAAGAACTTATAAAATATATATTGATTTTAGTGTATTCCATACAAAAAGTCGGAGTTAAGGTTAATAATATCTCATGCTAAACTTTTATGAAAAAATGATTCAGTATTTATATATGTGGTGATAGTTGAACCACATGTTAACCAGCTTTTAATCTCATTTCTAGACAGGGGATACCATAAAACGACATCAAGAAAAATGTTCTGATTTTTAATGTCGACCTGCCGAATCTAGGATTAATTTTAAAAATCTGTTTCAGAAGCCTTCAAACCAAAATATTTAATTGCTTTAAAAATATACAGATGTTCGTATAAATATAATATATATGTTAGGGGCATCTCCAATGAAAAATAGAAATAAGTCGGCAGGCTCTGGCATGAATGGAATTTTGAGTTTTGTCCATGCTGCGGATCTACACCTTGACAGCCCATTTACAGGAATTTCCGGGATTGACCCGGAGCTGGGAGAAAGGCTCTCTAAAGCTACTTTTCAGGCTTATGAAGCTATTATCGAACTCTGTATGGCTGAAGAGGTTGACTTCCTGCTTATCGCAGGGGATGTGTACGACAGTGCCGACAAGAGCCTTTATGCACAGGTCAAATTTATAGAGGGTCTCCGGAAGCTTGAAACTGCCGGGATTCAGGTTTTTATCTGCCATGGGAACCATGACCCTCTTGACGGCTGGTCGGCAAGCCTGAAATGGCCCGGAAACGTGCACGTTATGAGTGGGGACGGGGCCGAAGCAGTGGAATTCAAAAAAGAAGGGAAAACGGCCGCCGTTATCGTTGGGATGAGCTATCCTGAACAGCACATAATGAAAAATCTTGTGAGAGGCTTCCAAAAAAAAGAAGACGACTGGCCATTTACTATAGGGCTCCTGCACTGCAGTGTGGGAAGCAACCCGGAACATGCACCGTACGCACCCTGTACCCTGCAGGACCTCAGGGAGACCGGCTACGACTACTGGGCCCTGGGCCACATCCACACTCCTTCTATAATTTGTAAAGAAGCCCCCACTGTGATATATCCAGGCAACCCTCAGGGCAGGCATCCCGGAGAGCTTGGGGAGAGGGGTTGCTTTCTTGTGGATGTATCTTCAGGAGGAGCCATATCTACAAGGTTCATCGAGACCGACTCTGTCCGCTGGCATATCAGGGAAATTTCCATAGAAGGCCTGGAAAAAGAAGGGGAACTGATAGAAGAACTTCAAAGCCAGCTTGATGACATAAGAGAAAACGTCGGGGGAAGGTCTGTGATTTGCAGGCTGGTCCTCAGCGGAAGGGGACCACTGCACCATAATATCAGGGAAGGATGTTTTCTTGAGGAGATCCTCCACCTGCTGAGGGAAGAAGAAATCCTGAGCCGGCAGTTTGTTTGGGTAGAGCGTATTGAAGACGAAACACGCATTCCCATAGAAAGAGAGGACCTTCTCAAAAGGGAAGATTTTGTTGGAGACCTGGTTAAAATCGTGGAGGGACTGAAGACAGATAAAACGGCTCTTGATGAATTCCGGGAAAACCTTGCTCCTCTCATGAATTCCAGGAATGGAAGAAAGCTCATTTGTAATATTGACGATGAAGAGATGAACACCCTGCTTCAGCGCGCTGAAAATATCCTGCTTGACGCCCTGCTCACAGAGGAAGACCATGGAAATTAATGCCATTTATATCGACGGATTCGGCAAATTTTGCAGGCTGTCTTTGGAAGACCTGCCCTCAGGCCTGGTCATATTCACAGGAGCAAATGAGGCAGGGAAGTCAACATTATTCACATTTATAAGGAGGATGTTTTTTGGCATCCCCAGCACAAGGCTCTATAACCCCTATCCCCCGTTTGAAGGAGGCCAGCATGGGGGGAGGCTTGTAGTTATTGATTCTTCCAGAGACCGCTGGGTCATAGAGAGAAATGGAGGCCGGAAAGATGACGTTAAAGTTGTGCTGCCAGATGGAAATACAGGGGGCAGAACCGAACTCCTCAAACTCCTGGGCCATGCGGACAGAAACGTCTTTGAAAACATCTATGCCTTTGGCCTTGAAGAGCTTCAGAGTTTTGAGACCCTGAAGGACCAGAGCATCAACAGTAAACTCTATAGCGCGGGCACAGGAGTTGGAGTATCCATTCCCGGGCTGATAGAGTCCATCAACAGCAGGGAAAGCAGCCTGTACAAAAACAGGGGCATCAAACCACGTATAAATATGCTGTTCAGGGAAATCGGGAAAATTGACGAAAAAATTGCTGAAATTGAAGGGGCACAGAAACAATACGATTCACTTAATTTTGAACTGGAACAGAAGACCAGGGATATTGACCAGTTAAAAGAAAAGTCTCAGAAAATACAGAAAAAATTAAACCGCATTCGTAACCTGCTTTCCGTATGGGAAGACTGGAGGGTACTGCAGGAGTCAAAAACCGCCCTTGAAGGCTTACCAGGACTTGAAAGTTTCCCGGAAAATGGGGAAGAAAAACTTGCGAGGCTTCAGGAGAGAATTGAAGAAATAAGGGAGATCATTTCCGGGCTGGAGCAGGAACTGGAGAAAAATGCCCTTACAAAAAAAAGTATTTCTCCGGACGAGAGGCTTCTTGGGCAGAAAGATGCTGTACTGGAACTGGAAAGCGAGATTGGGAAGTACAGGTCAGAAGTACAATTGCTCCCAACCCTGAAAATGAAACTCAGTCAGGAAAAAGAAGGGCTTTACGCTCTCCTTCTGGAGCTGGGCCCTGCCTGGGATGAGGAGGCTCTGGACTGCTTTGACCGTTCTATCCCTGCAAAGGAAAGCGTCCTCCAGATGCGGAGGTCAGTAGAGAAAATTGAGGATAAAATAACAGAGACCGAAAACGACCTCAAACAGGTCCTTAACAGTATCGAGCGGACCCAGCAGGAAAAAGGTGTTTTTGAAGAAAGCCTTCTGGCGCACAGAGACAGGGTAATCGGACTTGGAAACGGGATAGAAAAATACAGAGCAGATAAAGATTTCCTGATTTCAGGGGCTCAGGAAGTTCAGACCAGAAAAAACGAACTGGGGAAGACCCTGTCAGAGCTCGGGAAGGGCTGGGACGAAAGCACCCTTGCCGGCTTTGAGCATTCAAACTCTTCAAAGGAAAACGTGTTCAGGAAACGGAGGGAAATTGAAGAATCGGAAAAAATAATTGAGAGGTTACGCGACAGGCTTGGACTTGCCCTTGTAGAAATCAAAGAAGTCCGTGGGGAAATCGAAGCCCTTGAAAAAGAGCTTCGGGCCTTTTCAAACCTTCCCGGTCCGGATGAGGTAAAACAGGGGCTTGAGGCCGTAAGCTACATAAGAGTAAAGTACTCCCTCCTCAGGGAAAAGGAAATCGAACTCAAAAACCTGGAAAAAGACCTGGAAAAAGAAGAGATGCTTTTTGCAGAGTTAAGGCCCCAGGCCGCTGTACATGAGGCTCCCCTCTGGCCTGCGGGAATGATTCTTTTTGCAGGTGTTATAGGCTTTGCTTTTGGGTACATGAACGATGCACTGCTTTCCGGGCTTGTCATATTTTTCCTCCTTTTTGCCACTTCTGTTGCATACTTCCTGAAAGCAAAAAAACAGTCTACCAGTTTTCCTGCCTGGGAGGATAAACGCCCGGATATAGAACCAAGAAAACAGAAAGCTCAGGGCTTAAAAGAAGAGCTGTCAGGAGAGATTGTTAGACTGAAAAAGGACATAAAAAGCCGGGCAGAAAAGTGCGGGTTTGAAGATATTCCTGACCCTTCTCTGCTGGAACAGAAAGCCAGTGGACTTCAAAGGGCTATGTTTGATCTGAAAACTGCCGGAGGGCTGCGTAAGAGGAAGGAAAATCTCCAGAAGAAGCTGGAAAATCTTTGTACCAGTTACAGGGAACTTGAAGGCAAGTTAAGGGACGGAGAAGAAGAGCAGAAAAAAGTTATCAGGGAATGGAATGAGTGGCTTCTTTCCTCAGGGCTTGACCCGGGTCTTTCCCCCGAGCATGTGCTTGAGATTCTTTCCGTTATCACGGCCTGCATGGAAAAGCAAAAAACGATTGCGGAACTGAAAAATCAGTTAACGCTCAAAGAAGAGGCCGTTAAAAATTACGAAAAGGAAGCTTTTGGCGTTCTTGAAGCCTGTGGCAGGCCCGTTTCAGGAATTTCACTTGAAGGCGAAATAGCAAAGCTCAGAGAGGACGTAAGTTTTGCATATAACCAGGCAGAAAGGATGAAAAAACTTAAATTTGAATCCGAAGGCTTTAATCGTAAAAAAGAAGAGCTGGAGGAAATGCTCCGTGAGGAGAAAAAGGAAAGGGACTCCCTGTCCGAAAAGTGGACCCTCTGGCTTGAGTCTTATGGGCTCGACCCATCACTTTCCGTAGAAAGCGTACTTGAAATCTTTTCAGTGATCAGGACATGCTTTGACAGGCAGCGGGCAATACGGAGCCTTGAAGAACAGATAGCTTCCGGAAGAGCTTCGATAGAAGCTTATGAAGCAAAGGTGACCGCAGCCATGCAGGAATGCGGCAGTCCTCTTTCCGGACTTTCTTTTGACACTCAGGTTGAAAAACTCCGTTCAGACCTTGAAAAGGCATCAGATGAAGCAAGAAGCCTGCAGCAGCTGAAAACAAAATCAGAAGAACTTAATATTGAACTTCAGGCAGCCCGTGAGAAGTATGAAAAAGCTGCAGGAGAACTTGAATCCCTTCTTAAAGCCGGTTCTGCAGGGACAGAAGAAGAGTTCTGTGAAAATGCAAGGCTCCGGGCTCAACGGACCGGGCTTGAAAACAGGGCAATGGGGGCTGAACAGCAGATCAGGAGGGTTTCTGGTGATGGGGAAAAGTATGATATTTTCGTAGATGAACTGAAAGTTTCCAACCCCTCATGCCTGGAAGAAGAAAGCCTGAGTCTGGAGGAGGAACTGAAAACCCTTGAGCAGGACATCTCAGGAAATATCGACAGGCGTGGAGCGATACGAAACCAGCTTGAACAGCTTGAACACGGTAATGAGGGTTCTCTGGCAAGGGTAATGCGTGAAAGCCTGCAAGAAGACCTCAATGAGAAGTCAAGAGAATGGGCGTCCCTGGTCCTGGCCCGGAAAGTCCTTGAAAAGGCAATTGAGCTATATGAAAAAGAAAGGCAGCCTGCAGTTATCGTTGAAGCCCAGTCCTTTTTCTCAAAGATAACGGGAGGCAGGTACACCCGGATTTATTCTCCTCTCAATTCTTCTGAAATCTATGTTGAAGACCTGGAAGGGCGCCAGAAGAGCATCCAGGTACTGAGCCGGGGAACGGCAGAACAGCTTTATCTCGCCTTGCGTTTCGGTTTTATAAGGGAGTTTGGCAGGCATTCGGAACCTCTTCCGGTTGTTTTTGATGATATTCTTGTGAACTTTGACCCCGAACGCTGCAACAACACCTGTGAAGCCATAAAAGACCTCGTGTCAGGCAACCAGGTCTTTTATTTCACCTGCCACCCAGAAACCGTGCAGATGCTTACAGAAAGGTTCGCAGAAGCCAGGGTTGTAGACCTTGATGCAGTATAATAAAAGAACTGGAGCGGAAAAGAGCTGGATAAAAAGCAAGGCTGAACAGGCAGATAAGTGAGGACGAAAGGGGCACTTTTTCTGAAAAAGCGAAGGGAAAAACTATCAACCAGACTGTCAGGGACCTGCTCTATGTATATACCGGAGTTTATACTTTCATAGATAAAACAATATCAAGAGGCACTTTTTTTCTAGGGACTAATGAAAAATTATTTATGTTGGCAAGCAATTCCAAAAAGTTTAATACAAAATAGAGATAATTAAACCGATTCAGTTTTAGTCCTTATAGTGAAAATTGAAGACTTTTGCGACTATGGGGTCTAAAGAAGGGTAATAACTAAAATAAAACGCGGTAAAACGCTTACCTTCCCTATAAAAAGATAACAAATCACATAAATAATTATCAAGACCTCAGAAAAGCAATTCAATATTAGGCGACAACAAGACTTTAATTAGGCGAGGTCGATAACTTAATTAATTTTTTATTAGTATGGATCAAAAAACCGTAATAAGGTAGGATAAGGATGAAAATACTTGCAATTTCCGACCCCCACGGGGATTATTCGAAAATTCAAAAGATAATAAAAAAAGCCGGGAACTTTGACCTTGTTGTGGTAGTCGGAGACATAACCAACTTCGGACCCGATGAAAAAGTAAATGAGCTTGTTGAAATGTTTGATAAGCCTGTACTTGCAATTCCCGGGAACTGCGACAAGAAGAGCGTCCTGAAAGCCCTTGACAACTCAAAAGCCGTAAACATGCACGGAAAATACGAACAGATAGGAAATATCAGGTTTATAGGACTTGGAGGCTCAAACCCCACTCCTTTTAATACTCCTTTTGAGCTATCCGAAGACGAAATTGAAAATGTCCTTGAAGAAATGGTCTGTTCAGCTGAAAACTCAGGGGAATGCGGACGAATTGTGCTCCTGACCCATGCCCCTCCCTATGGAGCCAGGGATGAACTCTCCTTCGGGCACGTGGGTAGCAAAGCCATTCAGAAATTTCTGGATCGAGTAGACCTTATCATCTGCGGACATATACATGAAGCAAAAGGCGTGGAAAAGGTAGGAAAAACGGTTGTTTTGAACCCGGGAGAAGCCAGTAAGGGTTCCAGTGCTCTTGTAAGCATTGAAGAGACAGAAAACAAATCCATCGAAATCGAGTTCGTTGAAGTATAACTGACTTTCCGCAGATGGTGGTGGAAGCAGTTCAAGCAGGCATTATATTTTCAAGGAAGACTTGGAAAAGACGGTAAACGAAATTGGAATTGAAATCAGAATGGCTCACTATCCACCATCCACTTTGAAATACAATCCAATTGAACATAGGTTATTCTAGCATGTGACGGATGCATGCAAGAGTAGTGTTTTCACCAGTATTGATGTGCTTAAAAGTCTTGTTGATAAGACTTCTGCATCTAAAGGGCTGAAAGTGGTTTCGAAAATAAGAGATAAAGGTTATGCAACGGCAAGAAAAGTGAGTGAAAAAATCAAGGAAAATATGAAAATTGTATTTGATGATTATTACAGTCGAATACCCCGCTAGTATCGCGTCTGCGTTAAGATGTCGCATATGATCGATTATAACGATTCAAAATCGTATAATCCTTGATGACTGACACGACACTAGCTTACTGCGGGGTGCGCCAGCACATCTTTGATTTTTAACTTTCTTCACATGCTGTCTCATAACTACTTTTTCTACAATTGGGTAATGCCCATTTCAATTTTAATTCATTTCCAAGAATAAAAGGTAAATTTTTCTCAATCAAGATAGCGTATTTGCCATTCTCGCTTGGATTCCCCCTTTATTCCATCCTTTACTTCCTCCTACCCCTATCATTTTCAGCACATCTTTGAGTTTTTTCCCTTCTCTTTTAATGAAATCTGCTATTTTCTTTATATTGTGTACCGTACACATCATAACAAATTCAATTCCTGTTTTCCTTTTCCCTCTCAATAGAAATTCCCTAAACCCTCTATCCTGCTTCATCTGTCCAATCACAGGTTCTACGGTAGACATTCTTTTCTGATACTGTTCTGTACCTTCCTCTGTGTTCAGTTTAGCCCTCATACTCTCCAATAAATGTTCTCTAGG
>JASGVX010000035.1 GCA_030054735.1 Methanobacteriota archaeon
AATCAGGGCAGTCTTTGTTCAAGCAAAAAAATTGTGAAAAATCGATTTCAGAAGTAATTATGATGCCTCCAAATAATAATAGATTCAAGATTATATAAAACTATGTCTATGATTTGAGGACACGACCTATTATTTGGCTCTTCCAAAACTTTTTCCTCATAATATCTACTCTTTTAGCTTGTCAAATTTATGAGAAATCTGCTATCATTAGAGTTGGTAGTGAGAGGAAAAAACAAACCAAATAAGTATTTTGGTCGGCTTTTAAGCTACTATGAATGAATTATGCCTTATGATGTGTAAACCCAGTATTATCCATGATGTAAATAAACTGGAAATTGGAAAAAATTTGAGAGGTAATTTATATGAAAAAAATCTTGAGTTTAGCAGGGGTGCTTTTGATTCTGTTGGCCTCAGCATCTTTAGCGATGGGTCATCCGCATCCTGATCCTAACGCTGATGCACATCTCATTGTGAGTGCTGCGGTTGGTGCTACTGCAGGTGATGGACCTGTCATTAAAGGTATGTTCGTGCTTGGAGACGATGATCCTGAAGAAGAAGGAACTCAAATAATGCCTCTTCCCGGGGAAGGAAATGAAAAGAGCTATAAGACTTTTTATAAATATGCTATAGTCTCAGATCCTAACGGGATAGCCGACATAGCCGCTGTATATCAAAAACTTAATGATGAAAATGGTAACCGGGTTATTAGAGAATCCCTGTGTACGGATATAACCGGTAATCCAGAAGAATGGAATGCTGTACTTGATGAAGCATGGAAAGCAAGCTTGATCTCCGATGATGAGCTTGCTGAATATAAGTATGGGCTGAATGATGCAAAGAAACAGTTAAAAATATTCAAGGCTGAAAACTCCCTTTCAAACTGCAATCCAGCCGGCGTATATGAGGCATACTTCAAGGCTGTTGACAGTTACGGGCTGTTCTATGAAGACCGGACCTACTTCGAATACCTGCCACTGAAGGCTATTGGCCTTGACTTCTCTTCAATCAATTACGGAGCTGTCGGGGTCAATCTGGAAAAGTGGATTTCAGGTGACGAAAACTGGGCTACTCCAGAAAAACCGACCATTAAAAATCAAGGAAATGTACCTCTTCAGGTATCCGTACAGGGATTCCCGATGAGAGGTGAAAATCTTAAGCAGAGGCTTACTGCAGATTCTTTAAGTGTAGAACTCCTTGGTCAGTTTGTTTATGGTCTTGCTGAGCCTGTTACAATGGAAGGTTTCCTCCAGCCTTGCACACCAACTCAGATTAGCTTTGGTATAAAGGTACCCCTGGGAACTGCAGCAGATAACTATAGCGGAGACATAACAATAGATATAGTAGGAGAACACGACGACGACCACGACCACGACGACGACGACCACGTACATGCTTAAAATGTAAGCATCAGAAAAAGAGGAGACCATAATGTCTCTTCTTCATTTTTTATTGGCTCTTTGTTAAGAATCTAAATTCATGTCCCCTTCCTATAAAGAGTGAAATCAGTAGTATAAATACAATTGTTATAAATATATAACATCCAAACTTGATGATTCAAAGTCCATGTTGTCTTTCTGACGACACATAAAAATAGTACGAATTTTTTATTTATTATTCACAAAGGACTTACAGATTGGGTAAAATTAAGCAGAATATGTGACTAGTCTTACCATTGGATAGTTGAGTATTATAATAATATTGAATTATTAATAATCCCACGTAAGTCCACTTAGTTAATCAAAAACAATGCAGCTTTCCTTAAATGGAGGCTTTAAATGAAAAAAATAACCGCGTTACTTGTACTACTAACAGTAGTGGTGCAGCCCGTACTCGCTATAGGAATTGGCATTTCGCCTTCTGAAATAAAAATAAATAACGGGCTTAAAGGGGCAGAATATGAAAAGAGCTTATTTATATTCAATACAGGTCAAGAACAGGCTAACTTTTCACTTTCTGCAAATGGGGACATAAGTGACTGGGTTAGCTTTTATAAATCTGGTAATTTAAGCTCGAATATCACGAGCATTTCAATTCCCAAAAAAGACAAGGTTTCTCTTGTTGTTGTATTCCGTGTGCCAAATGATGCTGCAAATGGAAAATACTCTGGAACACTGGATGTGAAATCTGTTCCTTCACAAAATGCAGCAGAAGGCTCTCAAAGCCATATGATTGTCGGTGCATCTTCTTATGCTATGATAAATGTTACAGGGGACCAAATCCTTCAGGGCGAAGTTACCGGTATTACTATAGAGGATACAGAAGTCAACTATCCTCTTAAAACTAATATCCTATTTAAAAACACCGGAAACGTTGTAGCAAGTCCCAGGATCGAATCACATTTTTTTAGAGGAGATGAAGAAGTAGGGAGTCTCGTTGACGACAGTACCGGGATTAAACCTACTGCTGTTAATGAAAAGATAGTTACCGAATGGGATACACATGGGCAAGTCCCTGAAAATTATACTTCAAACGTTGTAGTTTCTTTGGATGGACAAATATTAAAATCTGACAACATATCTTTTACAATACACCCAACTGGTACGTTTTCTAGACAGGGTAACCTTACAGATATTCTCATAGAGGGTGAGCCTGAAGTAGACAAAGTTTTGAAAATTATGGCATATTTCAATAATACTGGAGAGATCGAAACCTCTGCAAAATTCACAGGCGAAGTCTACAAAGATGGCAAACTTCTAGATACAATTACAAGTAATGAGCTTACAGTGGATAAGTATAAGCGGGTAGTTCTGGAAGGATACTTCAAGCCAACATCTCCGGGAGAACACCTTATAAAAGGTAAGGTCGTTTATAGCGGAAAAGAAACTCCTGTAAAAGAAGTTTCATTTGAAGTCCCTGGCGGTTTCCCATCTCTTCCCACAGCTGGTGCCGTTGCAATAATTTTAATTCTCGCTCTGTTAGGAGCTGTATTAAAGAAAAAGAAAAGTAATTGAATAAATGCTAATATTCAACAGACTATGAATAAATATATAATAATTCAATAAAAAATGCGTTTATCTAAAAAATACAATCTTCGTAACTATTTAGCCTAAATAAATAAGTTGGTTGATGGTGATTTAGATATGTCAGAAAAGTGCGATTGTTACCTACTGAAAGGCGAACAAAATCAACAGTTGACATATAAAGTAAATTATCTTCCCAAAACTACTCATTTAACCCTTAAGGGGGTTAATGATGTTATTTTACCACGGCTGAATAGTTACTTACATTCATTTATTACAAGGGGTTTGGATTAATGAGAGTAATATGCATTGTTGGTATAATGGTATTTTTGCTATCTATGGTGGGTTCTGCTAATGCAGAGACACTTTATTTGACTGAAACCGATGGTGGCAATAATTATGGTGTGCCTATTAAAGTTCAGGTGGATTATACGGGCAATACTATGCATGTTAAAGTTCTCGAACCTCAAAATAAGGCATATGGTAACTACACTATTTCAAATGTAGATCTTACGAATATTTGGCTTAAAACTACAAGCAATCATGTTAGCAGTGTTTCTTCTCCCTGGGCTCTTTCTGATTGCAGCTGCAAATTAGGTAGTTTTGGATTATTTAAAACTCAAATTAGTAATATGGATAGTAGTTTTAAATCAGCAGGCCCTGTAGAAATCGTATTGAAAGATAACGTAAATACACTTCTGAAAAATAATGATAAATATATTATTGCTGTAGAGGTTTCATTTAGAATAGCTGATAACGAAACGGAGATAATAGATCTAGCTAACAAAACAGAGGTAATGGATCGAGGTAACAAAACAGATGTAATGGATCAAGGTAATAAAATAGATGTAATGGATCAAGGTAACAAAACAGGGCTAATGGATCAAGGTAACAAAACAGGGTTAATGGATCGAGGGAACAAAACAGGAGTAATGGATCGAGGGAACAAAACAGGGGTAATGGATCAAGGTAACAAAACAGGGTTAGTGGATCGAGGGAACAAAACAGGAGTAATGGATCTAGGTAAGAAAATAGATGTGATGGGTTTAGGTAAGAAAATAGATGTAATGGGTCTAGGTAACAAAACAGATCTAATAGATTCAGATAACAAAACAGATCTAATAGATTCAGATAACAAAACAGATCTAATAGATCCAGATAACAAAACAGAAGTAATTGATTCATCTAACAAAACAGATCTAATTGATCCAGTTAACAATACAGATCTAATAGATTCAGATAACAAAACAGATCTAATAGATTCAGTTAACAAAACAGATCTAATAGATTCAGATAACAAAACAGATCTAATAGATTCAGATAACAGAACAGATCTAATAGATTCAGATAACATAACAGATATAATAGATACAGATAACAAAACAGATCTAATAGATTAAGATAACAAAACATATCTAATAGATTCAGATAACATAACAGATCTAATATATTCAGATAACAAAACAGATCCAATAGATTCAGATAACAAAACAGATCCAATAGATTCAGATAACAAAACAGATCTAATAGATTCAGATAACAAAACAGATCTAATAGATTCAGATAACAAAACAGATCCAATAGATCCAGATAATAAGAGAAATGTTGTCTTCAATTATCAAGAATCATATCTTGAGAATAAATTCATCAAAAAAATACTTAATGTTATTACCTTTGGATTATTTGAAAATGAAACAATTAATGAAGACAATAGTCAAGAAATTGTAGTATCTGAGAAGTCTATAATAATAACGGAAGGAACAGATAGCAGCAATACTGGGACAGGTACTGGAACCGGTGCAACAGATACTAACAATAACAGGATCGGTGCTGGAACCGGTACGACAGATAATAACAATACTGAAACCGGTTTTGAAAATGGTACAACAGGTACTAACAATACTGTAACCGGTATTGGAAACAATACGACAGATACTAACAATACTGTAATCGGTATTGGAAACAGTACGACAGATACTAACAATACTGTAATCGGTATTGGAAACAATACGACAGATAATAACAATACTAAAATCGATATTGGAAACGGAATAAAAGATACTAACAATACTGAGACAGATACGACGTATACTAACAACAGTAGAAGTTCACAACTAAAAATCGAAATCTCTACAGAAGTTTAAATGCTTACTATAGAGCTTCATTTGATTTATCGCAACTATTTAGTTGCAAAAATATGGCGATGTCAAATGAAGCCTTTTCTAATTTTGCCACGAATCTTGCTTAGAGTATAAAAAATAAGGTTTTTGAAAGCTGATTTAAACAGATTTTCGACAAAATAATATATATATATCTCTATATAATTATATTCATTTAGTTTTTATTATGATATAAATATATTTTAATATATAAATGTAAGATGCCTACAGTCGCGTCAGCGTTAAGGTGTCGTATATAATCGATAATAACAATTCAAAATCGTATAATCCTTGATGACTAACACGACACTACCGTTAAATCAAGTTTATTGATAGGACTTGCGCAGTTGAATTGAAAAACACGAGCGGAACTGACTTAACTGTATAAACTCAAATAATGTTGATGAGCCTGCATGTGTCTGATTTTAGATTTCAAGTGCGTAAGTCCTAATTGAATCAAATTTATTTTCTACTTCAGACCAGAACTGTAAAATCAGCATCTCTGGAGTAATTTAGTTATGGAAAACGGAGTCTAAAGCTTCATGTGAAATGCCTCAAAGTCGCTTCTAGTGGGGAAGCGATACGATTGCCGAGGTCAAGGCAAGCTGCATGGGCAGATATCATTTGGGTGCACTTCAGCTGATACACTTGCGCCCTTTTATACAAGACCAGTTGGTGTATCCGAAAGCACCTCAAAAAGGAAAAAACTGATTCTGTTTGTATTAAACCGTTACCAACTGGCCAAATCTCTAATCTAAAATCTGAACTATAAAACCGGCTTTCCGCAGATGTCCTTCAATTTTTCACAATATCTCTTGCTATCGATTTTCTGAAATACACCCGGGTTAGTCAAACATGTATTTTTGAAATTTCCTGAATTTTTCGACCTTTTGCCTTCATTAAAATACTTTCTATTTCCATTCCCAGAGCTTCAAAAGAGACAATTAATGCAAAATTTCGAATAATTCTCCAAAAACAATAACAAGAAAGACGTTATTTTTTTGCAGACATCTGCGGAAAGTCAGATATAAGAAACCTCGGAAAAAAGAAAAATAAAACTTCAGTTTTCACTGAAGTCCATAATGTTTTATGTTCCAGTCTGCAACGGCCTGGATCTTTGCAATCTCTTCTTCTCCGCCTTCTATGCTGAAAAGGTGTTTGAACCGTTTCTGTGCCCTGAGGTATTCCTCGACGGGCTTTGGATCCTTGACCTTTCTGACTTGGGTGATCTCACCGTTTTCCATTTCATACATGGGCCAGAGGCAGGTTTCGACTGCGAGTTTTGCTATCTCGATTGTCTTGGAACCATCGAAACCCCAGCCGGTTGGGCAGGGAGCATGGGCGTGGATATAGGCGGGGCCCACAGTTTCGGTAGCTTTTTTAACTTTCCTTATCATCTCCCGTGGGAAGCCGATTGATGTTGTAGCCACATATGGAGCTCCATGGGCTGCCATGATGGCTGGCATGTCTTTCTTGGGGCGCGGGTTTCCAAAGGAGAATTTGCCTACGGGGCTTGTCGTTGTTGAAGCATCAAAGGGAGTTCCGGAGCTTCTCTGGATCCCTGTATTCATGTAAGCTTCATTGTCCACACAGACATAGGTTATATCGTGTCCCCTCTCAAAGGCACCTGAAAGGGACCGAATTCCTATATCCATTGTCGAGCCGTCTCCACCGACTCCTATGACTTTGGTGCCTTCCTTTCTGCCGAGGGCTTTTAAGGCAGCTTCGACACCTGATGCCACTGCAGCTCCGTTTTCAAAGAGGGAGTGGATCCAGGGCACCTGCCAGGATGATTCCGGGAAGGGTGTGGTCATAACTTCCAGGCAGCCTGTAGGGTTAATTACAATAGTGTCCGGGCCTGCTCCCATAAGCATGAACTTTGCGGCAAGTGCATCACAGCAGCCTGCGCAGCCCCTGTGTCCCGGAGCAATGTAGGTTTTTGGTACGGGTTTACTCATAGCAACTCCTCCCTGACGTCAGCAAACTGACTCTCAACCGTAATACCGGATTTTGCGACCTTCTTGGTCTCTTCAATTATCTTCCTTACAAGCTCTACGGGTACATCGCGGCCACCATGGTTTAAGGTGTAGCCGATAATCGGGATATCGCACCTGCTGTTGTACATGCTGGCTTTTGTTTCTGTAAAGAGAGCACCTTCATTGGTTCCTATGGAGATGTTCTTGTCGAGCACGACCACAACATTGGCTTTTGCAAGCGCTTTTCTGATTTGCATCTTCGGGAAGGGCCTGAAGGACCTGATTTTCAGGATACCAAGCTTCTCGCCATTTGCCCTGTACTCGTCAACTACGTCCTTGAGAGTACCAACAAGAGAGCCCATGGCCATGATTATGACCTCAGCGTCTTCAAGCTGGTAAGCATCGATAAGGCCTCCATGATCTCTGCCAAAGATCTCTGCGAATTCCCTGGAAACAGCCTCGATCTTTGGAAGAGCTGCCTGCATTGCCTTTTCCTGCAGGTACCTGAATTCGGTGTAAGTCGAGGGGTCTGCAAAGGCTCCGAAAGTAATAGGGTTTTTGGGGTCAAGCACATATTCAGGCTCATATCTGGGCAGGAACTCGTCTGTGAGGTCCTGCTCAAGCAGCACCACGGGCTCGTATACGTGGGAGAGGATAAACCCGTCCATACAGGCCATACCCGGCAGGAGCACATCCTTGTCCTCTGAGATCTTGAAGATCTGGGGAATAAGGTCTGCTGCTTCCTGGACGTCCTCGGCGTAGATCTGGAGCCAGCCTGTATCTCTCTGGGCAATTGCATCCTGGTGGTCGTTCCATATATTGATCGGGGCACTGACTGCCCTGTTTGTCACGGTCATGACAATTGGAAGCCTCATTCCTGCAGCGTTGAAGAGCACCTCGTGCATTAACAGAAGTCCCTGGGATGTGGTTGCGGAATATGTCCTTGCCCCGACGGCTGAGGCTCCAACAAGGGCTGAGATTGCAGAGAATTCAGATTCAACGTTGATGTATTCACAGTTCGGGATTTCCCCGTCTGCAATAAACTGGGACAGTTCCTCAACGATGTGGGTCTGAGGAGTGATAGGATATGCAGAAATTACATTTGGACGACAGATTTTTGCTGCATGGGCAACTGCGTAGGAACCTTCCACGACAACCATTTTAGCCTTGTCGGCTGCATTAAACGGCATTATTTTTCCTCCAGAATCATTTCAATTGCATCTGCAGGGCATTCATTTGCGCAGATGCCGCATCCCTTGCAGTAGTCATAATTGTATTCAAAAAAGCCGTCTTCTCTGGGAAGGACTGACATATCAGGGCACACCAGATGACAAATCCCGCATTTTCTGCATTTTTCGTGATTGTAAACAGGACGGAAGTTTCTCCAGCTCCCTGTTTTATTTACCAGGGTCGAGCCCGGCTCACAAATTCCTCCGATTGGGATCTTCATGCTTCTTCCCCCTTTATAAGATCATAAGCTTTCTGGATCGCATTTGAATTCTTTTCGGCCACTTTGCCGGAAAAGCGATTCCTTATGGCTTTCTTTATGGACTCTAGATTAATCTCTCCGGTTGCGCCCGCAAAAGCTCCAAGGAGGACAGTGTTTACGATGGGGATACCTATGACGTCCATTGCAACCTTTGTGGCGTCTACGGTCATAACCCTGGCTTTTGTATCAAGCTTCAGGCTCTCCGGCTTTTCTGTGGTGTTAATTATGATAACTCCATCATCCTTTATTCCGCTTGCAACATCAACTGTTTCAAGCAGGGTAGCATCCTGGACAATAACATAATCCGGATTGTAGATCTGACTTCGGAGCCTGATAGGCCTATCACTGATTCTGGTAAATGCCTGCACAGGGGCACCCCTTCGCTCTACCCCAAAAGCGGGGAAGGCCTGGCTGAATTTTCCGTCTTCAAAAGCCGCAACGGAAAGCATTTCAGCCGCAGTAACAGAACCCTGGCCTCCTCGACCGTGTATTCTGATTTCCTTCATCTGGATTCTCCTTTTTAATGCGGTTTTAATTATTAATTTATTTGTTAGCACACTGCTGTTAATTGAATTACTGTTAATTGAGTTACTGTTAATTGAGTTACTGTTAATTGATTTACTGTTAATTGATTTACTGTTAATTGAGTTAACCTGAAGTTAATTTTTATATAAATACTTGCCTGTTTAGAGATTCAGTACCTACCCGTGTACCCTACATTCCGCCATATATGTTACTTTACCTCCTGCATAAAAGTCCAATAAATCCACTTTTTATTGAAAATCAATAGCAGGAAAATGTGAATATGAGAAAATTTGCTGCGGAAAGTGGGGTGTACGATTTTTATACGGTTCTTCTTCAGACATCATGAATATCCAAAGTAAATTTGAGATAACTCTAAACTCTGGACGGCAGAATTGTTAACCTGATATTATTCATAATTATTGGGTTATGGTCATTTTGTGTTTAATATATTATTCAAATATATTTTTATGCCGTTTGATGCCTGATAGTTCATGGATAATAGTGTAGATAATTATTAGGTTTTCGGTGAAAGTCGAAGAATTCTTTATAAATACATCTATTTACAAATTATTTTTTATGTGTTTTATAATTCTGTTTCCAGGTTAACCTGTCTATTGATTATTTTTTTTCTTTTTGTTGTCATAAACAAAGCTCGTCTCTTATAGCAGTCCTGTTCATTTCTGATTTTTTTCCCAATATTTATCAAAAAACACGTTCTTGATGTCCATTCTACTTGAGATACGTAGCAGTTCCGACTATCCCTAAATCTTGGTTGTGAATCCTATTATCAAATTTTGTATATCCTGGTTTTCGCATCAGAATGTGGTGACAGTATAAATATTATTTTGACTACATAGTAAAAATAATTAAGTAGAGTCAATAACAAGAGAATCTGAGAAAGTTGACGCTTATATCCATTGAAATTAAGATTTCGTGGGTTTTACACTTATTCCTATAAAAAGAAAAAAACTATAGGATTAGCTTTTTATCTAAATCCTATAGCATTTAAGGCTATTTTTACTCTTTAAGTTCCTTTACAATCAGTTCGCGGGCTGTCTTTGCATCCGCTGTGCCTTTTGTCTTTTTCATGACCTGTCCTACAAGGAAGTTCAGGGACTTTTCTGTTCCTCCGAGGTAGTCCTGCACTGCAGCTGCATTCTCGGCAATTGCTTCTGCAACTGCCTTTGTGACAAGGTCGTCTTCGGCTTTGAAGAGACCTTTTTCTTTAATGATCTGTGAGGGTGTTTTTTCTTCCGTGCCGTCCAGAATGGTGCGGATAACTTCGACTGCAGCCCTGTCACTGACCTTTCCTTCTGAAAAGAGGTTTACCAGCTCTGTCATACCCAAGACCTTGAAGGAATTCTTCACTTCAGGGTCTTTTGCATGAATAAAGCCGATTGTTCCACCATCGTAAGAAGAGATTAGAAGGTCGCGGTAGTTCAGCTCCCCTAGGAAGACGTCGGCAGTCCAGGTGGCTGCAACCTTTGGGTCAACTCCTTTCGCGCAAACTGCTTCATAGAAATCGGCGAGCATAATTTTGGAAGTAAGAGACCTTGCGTGCATATCCGTGATGCCGTACTGCTCAATAAAACGTGCACGTTTGGCATCAGGAAGTTCAGGCAGGGTTTCTTTAATTTTGGGAATCCAGTCTCTCACACGCATTGGCATGAGGTCAGGCTCACGGAAGTAGCGGTAGTCTTCTGCTTCTTCTTTTGTCCTCATGGAAATAGTTACGCCTCTTCCCTCATCGAAGTGCCTGGTTTCCTGCACGATTTTTCCACCGCGGCGGATCACGTTCTTCTGGCGCATGATCTCGTAGAGAAGAGCCCTTTCCACCCCTTTGTGGGATGAGATGTTCTTAACCTCCACCCTGGTTCCCCAGTGGACCGAAACGTTTGCATCGACACGCATAGCCCCTTCAAGGTTTCCGTCAAAGACGTCAAGGTATTCGAGGATGTTCCTGAACTTATCAAGGAACCTTCTTGCTTCCTTTGGGCTCCTCATATCAGGTTCGGTAACAGTTTCAATCAGGGGCATCCCTGACCTGTTATAGTCTATGAGGACACCTTTTGACTTTTCGATGCTCCCTATGTGAACAAGTTTTCCGGGGTCTTCTTCCATGTGAGCTCTTGTAATTCCGACTACATGTTCTCCGTCTTCGCCTTCTATCACGACCTTTCCATTGCTAACAATAGGGTAATCGTACTGGGTTATCTGGAAACCCTTGGGGAGGTCAGGGTAGAAATAGTTCTTCCTGTGGAACTGAGTCTCTTCTGCAATTTCTCCTTCCAGGGCAAGCCCCACCTTAATTGCCGCTTCCACGACTTTTTTATTCAGGACTGGGAGCGTACCTGGAAGACCAAGGCAGATCGGGCAGGTGTGGGTGTTTGGAGCTGCATTATGATAATCTGTAGAGCAGCCGCAGAACATTTTGGTCTTGAGTTTGTTAAGCTGGATGTGGATTTCGAGCCCTATCTTCACACCATCAGGGTTTTCGTAGGCCATTTATGCCACCTCCGGGGGTCTCTTTGTGTGATAATCAGTATTCTGCTCGAAAGTGTAAGCTGCACGCAGGACGCTTGGCTCGTCAAAGGGTTTACCTATTATCTGAAGCCCTATGGGCAGTCCATCAGTAAAGCCGCATGGTACGGAAATTGAACTTAGTCCTGCAAGGTTAATCGGACAGGTGTTCACGTCAGAAAGGTAGAGGGTGAGAGGATCTTCAATCTTTTCCCCTATTTTGAAAGCAGGGTTCGGCGTGGTTGGAGCCATGAGCAGATTGACTTTTGAAAGAGCTTTATCGAAGTCCTGCTTTACAAGAGTCCTGACCTTCAGGGCTTTGAGATAGTATTTGTCATGATAACCTGCAGAAAGGGCATAGGTCCCCAGGAGAATTCTTCTTTTGGTTTCTGTGCCGAAACCTTCAGCCCTGGTCTTTGAAACCATTGCATGCCAGTTTTCTCCGTTTGCTCTTAATCCGTGGCGTGTCCCATCAAAGCGGGCAAGGTTTGAGGCTGCTTCACTCATTGCAATGATATAATATGAGGCAAGGGCGTACTTTATATTGGGCATTGAGACTTCTTCCCAGCTTGCTCCGAGGCTCTCATATTTGTGTATGGCATCCCACACTGCTTTTTCTACATCTGGATGGATGCCTTCTCCAAAAAATTCTTTTGGGACCCCTATTTTCAGGTCTTTTATGTCATCAACAAGAGCTTTCTGGTATTCGGTTTTGCTCTCAATTGAAGTGGAGTCTCTCCTGTCATAGCCAGCTATGACATCCATCAGGACTGCAATATCTTCCACGTTGTTTGCAAGGGGCCCAACCTGTTCAAGGGAATTTGCATAAGCCACAACTCCATACCTTGAAACTGCCCCATGAGTCGGTTTAAGCCCTACAACGCCACAAAAAGCTGCAGGACAGCGCACAGACCCACCTGTATCAGAACCAAGAGCAAAAGGAGCTTCTCCTGCTGCAACAACTGCTGCACTTCCTCCGGAAGACCCTCCAGGTATTCTTTCAAGGTCCCAGGGGTTTGCACTTGGCCCGAAATGGCTGGTCTCAGTGGAAGACCCCATGGCAAATTCGTCCATATTGGTTTTTCCAAGGATTACAGCTCCGGCAGCAAGAAGTTTTTCAATTACATGGGCATTGAAAGGCGGGATATATCCTTCAAGTATCTTCGAGCCGCAACTGTTAGGCAGCCCAGCAACGGAAATGTTATCCTTTATAGCAATTGGTACGCCTGCAAGAGGGCCATCATGTCCTTCTGCATCGATTTTTTTTGCCTGCTCAAGGGCTTTATCGGAAACCGTCACATAACCGTTGATTTTGCTCTTTCCGATAAGTTCAAGGTATCTAGCTGTTACTTCTTCGGCTGAGCTTTCTTTAATCTTCTCTTTAACCTGTGCAACACTCATCCATTTTGCCATCAAAACAACTCCTCAGCCAATCTTCGGTACTCTGAAAGCCCCGTCCTGTTTGTTTTCAGTGTTTACAAGGACAGTTTCCTGCGGGAGGCACTCTTCTACTTCATCCTCCCTGAATACGTTATAGACCTCAGCGACGTGATATGTAGGATCAATATCTTCGGTAGGCAGTTCATCAAGCTGCCCGAAATACTCAAGAACTGAGTTAAGTTTTTCCATATACTCAACTGTTTCCTGCTCACTGATCTCAATACGAGCAAGCCAGCCGATGTGTTCTACATCTTCTTTCGTGATCATGAAAATTCCTCAAAAATAGAATAATCCTGAATAGAATGCCATTGATAATGCATAGTAAAAACAGTTTATGAAATAAATATATATTCATCCCGCCCGAGTTTGAGAACCTTAGCTCTCAAAAAGAGCTGCAGAAAACCGTAAGAGCTTTTTTGCATTTTCATGAATGCGTCAATGTTGCAGCTCATCCCTGCAAAGTCGACGCTGTTCATTCCCTGTTTGACTGTGCTCATAAGGGCTTCCAGTGTTATTTAATGGGGGTAGGTGCTGCCTCTGCTCTTCAGGATCTCCTCTCTGATTTTTGCAAATGTGGGCACTGGTTTCAGAATAAGAGAGTACGAGATGAGTTTTTTCATTTCATGCCAAATAGTGTAGAAGAGATTAAGATTTGATTAATTAAGCTTTCAGCTTGATGAAACCTTCTCAATAATCTCTTCCTGCGTCAGAAGTTCCTGTTCTCCTGAAAGCATGTCCCTCAGCGTGAGTTTCCCTGCCTCGAGCTCTTTTTCTCCGACTATAACAGCATAATCAGCATTGATTGTATTTGCATAAGAAAGCTGGGCTTTGAAATTGCGCTCCATAAGGTCTAGATGGACCGGAAGATACTTTCTTAATTTGGCTGCAATTTTTATGGCTTCGAGATGGGTCTCAGGCTTTGAGATAAGTACAAGGGTTTTAGGTGCTGGATATTCGAGAGGACAGATCTCCATGATTCTGTCAAAACCGATGCCGAAACCTGTAGAGGGCACATCTCCGCCTCCGAAAAGCTGGATGAGCTGATAAGAGCCTCCGCCGCAGACCTGCTTCTGGGCGCCAAGACCCTCGGCATAGACCTCAAAAACCATGCCTGTGTAATAATCAAGCCCGCGGGCAATTCCGAAATCAAGGGAGTAATCAACTCCATATGCATCGAGAACTTTGAGGGTCTTTTCAAAACCTGCAAGCTCGGGGATATTTCCGACCATTTCCTTTACCCTGGGGAGGATATACCTGCCTTCCAGCTTAATAAGCCTGAAAAGATCTGATTTCAATTGTTCTTCTGCCCCGACCTCATCGAGAAGAGCTTCAAGGTCTGCATATTCTTTCTTGTCTACGAGCCTCATAACCTTGCTTACTATTTCGGGTTCAAGCCCTTTCAGGAGAGTGCGTATTACTGCAAGGTTTCCTATTTTCATCTCTCCTTTGACTCCCACGGCTTTTAGCATGGCATCGGCAAGGGCAATAACCTCAGCATCAGAATCGGGTTTTCCGCTTCCTATAAGTTCGACCCCGAACTGCCAGAATTCTCTGAAACGGCCTTTCTGGGGGCGCTCATAGCGGAAACAGTTTTCAAAGTAGAACAACTTCAAGGGCTTTGGGGACGACTGAAGTTCATTTACATACATCCTCATGACTGGAGCTGTGAGTTCCGGCCTGAGGGTCATATCCCTGCCTCCTTTGTCCGTGAAGTTATAGAGTTCCCCTATGATGCCTTCTCCGGACTTAAGGGTAAAAAGGTCCAGATGTTCAAACGTGGGCGTAATGATTTCACTGTAGCCCCAATTGCGGACAACATTTCGCATAACGTTTTCCACGTAGCTTCTCCGGGCAGTATCTGCGGGTAAAAAGTCCCGGGTCCCTCTTGGCCTGTTAACTGTCATTTTTTAATGCACCTGGTATATATCGAATTTAGAGAACTTTGCTGAAGATTAGAGAATTTATAGAGAATTTATAATGAATGCATAATCTGCTGAATACATAACCTGCTGAATACATAACCTGCTGAATACATAATCTGCTGAATACATAATCTGCTGAATACACAAGCACCTGTTCGGATAAATCAATTTATACATTTCACAAACAGGATATAAATTCTCGTAAATAGCCAGTATTAGATATAACTGTAAGGGTTTTTTCTGCTTCTCTTCAGCTTTTCTGGATGGTAGTAAAAGCAAGCTATTTTATTTTTTCGTTATTCATGCTTTTAGAGTCAGAAAAATATGAAGATTTTATTGATGTAGAAAAAACGATGCAGAGAGATTTTAAAATTTAATTAATATATTTAGTTTGTGAAATAAAGTAGAATGGATTCCAGAAGCTTAAGTTTTCGCAATCAAACAACAATAAAGCAAATAAAGGCAAGCTTGTGCGGGATAATATAATAAACAACTTAATATACATGATTCGCGCTAAGTATTTGCGATCAACGTGTCAGAGCAAAGAAGTGTACCTTTAAGGGAGCATCTGCTGGCCCTGAAGCCCTTGAGACATGGTGGGCTAATCCAGGAAACCTCGGAGATATATGGGATACCCGAAAACGAAATTCTCGACTTCAGTGCAAACTTTAACCCACTGGGAAGTCCCTTTGACTATCCGGAAAACGGGCTAAATTTTGAAGAAATTATAAAGAGGAGTCTTGGGAAATTCCTGGAATACCCTGACAACAGGTATGTAGAGTTCAGGGAAGCTGCTGCAAGGTTCGTAGGGCTTGGAGTAACAGCGCAAAGTATCATTCCAGGCAACGGTTCAACGGAGATAATCCGGCTTGTAGTCGAATCTGTTATAGAAAAAGGAGACAAAGTACTTTTACCCTGGCCTACTTTCGGAGAATATGAAATGCAGTGCCGGATTATGGGAGCAGAGCCGGTATATCCTGCGCAGGATGAGGTAGATACGATCTCCGATAAGATATTGGACGAAGCAAAAATCCTTTTTATATGTAATCCAAATAACCCTACAGGGAAACTCCGCAGCAGGGAAGAACTTAAAGCCCTTGCAGAACGCTGCAGAGAACATAAAACCCTTCTCTTTGTAGATGAAGCCTTCATAGGGCTTTCCGACCCTTTGCAGAGTGTTGCAGACCTTCCCGCAGAGAATGACTATGTATTTGTCATGCGTTCACTTACAAAGGACTTTGCAATTCCGGGGATCAGAATGGGCTTCGGGATAGCTTCTCCTGCTATGGCTGAAATACTGAACACAGCGAGGATGTCCTGGAACTTAGGAGCTATTGCAAACAATACAGGAATTGCGCTTCTAAATATTGAAGGAGGGATTAACAGCCCTTACCTTAAAAAAGCCAGGGAAATGATCCTTAAAGAAGGAGAAATTCTCAAAGCCAAACTTGATAGGATAAGGGGCTTTAAAGCCGGAGAAGTGAATGTTAACTTTATTTTAGTTGATGTAAGCAAGTTTATGCTTAATTCAAGTGAACTTGCAGAACGCCTTGCAGCCCGCGGAATCCTTATCCGTGACTGCGTCTCTTTCTACGGTCTTGGAAAGGACTACATAAGGGTTGCAGTAAGGGCCGAAAAAGAAAACAACAGGCTCATTGCTGCAATAGGTGAAATTATCACCGAGTGGGGCAGAGAACAGGCAAAGAACGAACTGAAAAATGCAATAGAAAAAGCTGGAGAAGAAGGCATAGGTGGGCGGAAGACCTGCGAATACTACCCCTGTCATTTCGAAGGCCAGAACTGCACCTTCTGCTTCTGTCCATTTTATCCCTGTGAA
Source organism: Methanobacteriota archaeon (assembly GCA_030054735.1). Lineage (GTDB taxonomy): Archaea > Halobacteriota > Methanosarcinia > Methanosarcinales > Methanosarcinaceae > Methanosarcina. Next base: position 16,829 of record JASGVX010000035.1, read on the forward strand.
AATGAAAAAACCGGAGGAAAATGGATAGAGAGCTCAAGAGGCGGCAGAGTATGGAGCTGTGTTGACTGCTACCTTGTCCATAAAAAGGAAATAGCCCAGAAGATCCTCGACTGCCTGTTGCAGGAAGGAGATACTGATAAACTCGTAAAGGTAGCCTGGAAAAAAGTGATGGAGCCTATCTTATGATTGTCCCGGACAGCGGGCACCTTGCACTGGTACTTCTGCTAGCTGCGGTCATAGACATAGTTTTTGGAGAACCTCCTGCTGCTATTCACCCCGTTGTCTGGATAGGAAAACTGATCAACTTTTTGAAAAAGAGAGCCCCGAAAACCCACAGGAAACTCTACGGCACCCTAATGGCTCTCTGCTGCGTCTTTTTTGCATCTTTGCTTGGGTATTCAGTCCTCTTTATTGCAGCCCTTCCAGGAATTCCGGGCGTTTTAGCCCTCTTTATAGAAGCTTATTTCCTTAAAGCCACCTTTGCAATCAAATGCCTGCTGAGCCCTGCAAGGGAAATTTACAAACACCTTGAAGAAAACAGGCTGGAAAAAGTAAGGGAACTGCTCCCCATATACGTAAGCCGGAATACTTCCAAACTGACAAAAACCCAGATGTCTTCGGCTGTTGTTGAGTCCGTATCCGAAAACTATGTGGACGGTATACTGAGCCCGATTTTCTATTACACAATCTTCGGAGAATTGGGGCTTGTTGCAGCATATGCATTTAAAGCCATAAACACACTGGACTCAATGGTAGGGTACAAAAGCAAACCTTACAGGGAACTGGGATACTTCTCAGCAAAATCCGATGACGTATTAAACTGGATTCCTGCCAGGATATCAGTTATCTTTATACTGGCCGCAGCTTTTACAGTATCATTATTTCCTAAAAAAGGAAGAAAAATCAATCCATTTAACAGTGTAAAGACCACAATAGAAGACAGGATGAAGACACCTTCCCCAAATTCAGGTTATCCTATGGCTGCTACTGCCGGGGCTCTGGGAGTCAAGCTCGAAAAACCAGATACTTATGTTCTGGGAGCTTCCTACCCCTCTACCGAAGTAAAAGATATAAAAAGGGTGTCCCAATTAATAGCAATTGCTTCATGCTTTTCACTTCTTACTTTTGTGGCAGTGATACAGATTGCAGGGATCTATCTTTACCCCTGAACCATAAATATCTATTAATAAAACCCCACAAATTAACAGCCCATTAATTACCCTTACTAATTACACCACCAATTACCCCTACTAATTAAAAACTCTTCAAATTACATAATTCCGGTCAAGCTTATAATCCGGAGTTTTACGTGAAATCGAGATTCTAAGAGACCTGATATGCCCGGCAAGTGATGTCGGAAGAGAAAAATTATATTAGAGGCAGAGAAGCTTAAAACAGGGCTTAAGACAATTTTTTCGTTTTAGGCTTAATTGTTTCAAGACCAGCCGTTTTAAGAATTTAAGAACCCCAGAAATCAAGCGTTTTGACAAACCCGGAGTGACCAGTATGAAGTTATCAGATATTGAGGATAGGGACCTGAAAAAAGGGCAGCCTGAGAAAATAGAGGAAAAAGCTGTCATTGACATCCTTGACGTCCTGGCTGAAGAAGGCATAAGTGTCCAGGACCTTGCGGATACGGCTCTGGAAATGTATGTCCCACACCCTGGACTTGAGACAAGGGAAAAAGCCGAAGCTCTGTTTAAAAGGGAACTCAAATTCGCTCTTTCTGACCCCAATCTCTGCCTTTTGATTTATTCCGGGATACTGCTGGAGAGGGAAGGAAGAGCCGGAAACCTTCCGAACCTCAGCAAAAAGTCTTACGAAAAAGACCTGACATTTATAATTGCAGACGAAGTGCTGGGCAACAGCATCGCAAATTATATCAGCGGCTCTAAAGGGACATTCGAGTTTGTCAGGTTTGATAAACTAAAACCTGGAATACTATCAGGCCTTGGACCTTTTATGGACGACGTGATAGGAGGGCTTATAGGAGGAGTATCCTCCAATATGTATTCAAGAGGTATGGCAGAGTTTGAAAGAAAAGATTGAAAAACAGGCGATAGATAATGAATTCGTTTTTACTTGCATTTAAGTCGGGTTTTGGCTTCCTGTCCACGATCCCTGTAGGAATCACCATGGAAGGGATCGACGAACTAATGAAAAAGATCTATTTTTACCCTGTCGTGGGAGCCATACTCGGGCTTCTCATAGGGATAGTTGCATACATAGGGCAGCTGGTATTTCCGGATTCAGTCCTGGCAGTTCTTATCATGGGATTTGTATATTACATTACAGGCTTTAACCACCTTGATGGAGTCATGGACATGGGAGATGGCTTTATGGCCCACGGTTCCCTTGAGAAAAAGGTCAAAGCCTTAAAAGACACAACCCTCGGGACAGGAGGAGTTGCTTTCGGCATACTGGTATTGCTCGCATTTTATGCTTCCGTAAGAGCAGTTCAGGCTGAAGGCGTTAATGCTTTTGGTTTTAAGCTCCCGTTGCTTATGTTTGGATCCATGTTTATAGCAGAGGTCAGTGCCAAGCAGTCCATGTTAACAATTGCAGCTTTTGGAAAACCGCTCCCACGACCAGAAAATCAGGCTTATCCTGGACTTGGGGAAATGACAATAAATGGAGCAAGCCAAAAAAATTTCCTTATAGGATTTGTTTTCGGAGCGTTTGTATCTTACCTGCCTTTTGGCCCAATTGGGCTGATTTCATATCTGGCAGCATGCGTTTCATCTCTTGTACTTCTTAACAGGAGCTATGCCCACTTTGGTGGCTTAAACGGTGACGGTATAGGTACTGCAAACGAGATTGGAAGGATAACTGCCCTGATTCTTATTGCAGTTATGCTCAAACTTTCATTGAATGAATACCTGGGAGGTTTGGAATGGACGCTATTGTAATGGCAGGAGGGTTCGGGCAGAGGCTTGGAATGGGGGAGAAGCCATGCGTTGAAATTCTCGGAAAGCCACTCATTAGCTACGTAATAGATAATCTTAGATCATCAAAAAACATAGACAAAGTTTTCGTAGCAGTTTCTCCTGTTACCCCAAAGACAGAAATCATGATCCATGAACGTTATAACGGCGAAGTTCAGGTAATCAGGACCTTTGGAGGGAACTATGTAAGGGACATGATTTACGCAGTGGAAACTTCAAATACTACAGGCCCGGTTATGATTATTATGTCTGACCTGCCTTTGATAAACCCTGAGATTATTGATTCGGTAATAGAAAAATACATGGAAGAAGGAAAGCCGGCACTTTCCGTTTATGTCCCGATAAATGTCTGCAAAGGAGCAGGGTCCAGGCCTGAGACTGTATTTAATAAAGATGGGAAACTTATCGTACCCACTGGAGTAAATATTCTTGATAGTTCTCAAATCAGGAAGGAACAGGAAGACTTTAATCTCATACTTGATAATCCCAGATTGGCAGTAAATGTAAATACCGTTAAAGACCTGCAGCGCTGCAAGGATTTGCTGCAGTGCTTAAACTAAAATTTTCTGGAGGTGTCATAGATTCTATCTTTAAAAAACCTTATATTGAGCCGTGATGGGAAAAAAATTTTGCGTGGGGTCAACCTTGAGCTAGGGGACCGTGAAATCCACAGTATCATAGGCGCAAACGGTGCAGGAAAAAGCACACTTGCTTATACCCTGATGGGGCTCCAGGGTTATGAACACGAAGAGGGCAGCATCATTTTTAACGGGGAAGATCTTGCAGCACTTTCGATAACTGAGCGTGCAAGAAAAGGTATAACTCTTGCCTGGCAGGAACCAGCCCGCTTTGAAGGGCTGAAGGTCAGAGATTACTTAGCAATTGGGGCAAGAGGTAATGGCGGCATCACGGAAGAAGAAATAAAGGAAGCCCTCAGAAAAGTCGATCTGAAACCCGAGAAATACATTAATAGAGAGGTGGGAGAGGCGTTGAGCGGTGGTGAAAGGAAGCGTATAGAGCTTGCATCCATTATCACTATGAAGCCAAAACTCGCAATCCTTGATGAACCGGACTCAGGAATCGATGTGGTCTCATTAAAAGAAATTGTTGCTCTGATTCAGACACTCAAAGAAAATGGTTCCTCAGTGCTTGTAATTACACACAGGGAAGAAATTGCAGCCGCCTCAGATAAAGCATCCCTGATGTGCGAAGGGATGATCCTCAGGAGTGGAGACCCCCTGGAGATAAGTGAATTTTTCAAAAACAGATGCATCCCCTGTGACAATCGGGTATCTCCCCCCAAGGTGAAGTGAAAATGACTCAGATTGCATTGAATACGCTTTCAAGAGAAGCAGAAGATATAACAGCAGCTTACACTGCAGCCGGAGGAGATGCTGCAGTCCTGCATAACCACGGCCTCTCAAGCCTTGTGATAAGCGGAAACAAAGTGCTCAGCGCAAACGCAACCGAAGGCATTGTGTTTGAGAAAAAAGAGACCGAACACGGAGTGGACATTAAACTGACTATTAAAAAAGGTTATAAGATCCCCCTGCCTGTCCACCTATGCTTCGGGATAGTCCCAAAAGACGGGCTTCAGGATATTAAAATGGACTTCGTAGCTGAAGAAGACTCCGCTGTCGAGCTTATAGCCCACTGCACCTTCCCAAATGCTGAAAAAGTTATCCACAAAATGGATGCCAAGATGCTTATAGGAAAGAATGCGTCCCTGAAATATACAGAGACGCATTTCCACGGCCCTCACGGCGGGATTCAGGTTTTACCTAAAGCCCATATAAGAATCGAAGAAGGAGGCAGCTATTATACGAATTTCTCCCTGATATCGGGCAGGGTAGGGTATCTGGAATTCGATTACAGTGTGGACGCAGAGAAAGACTCTATATGTGAAATGGTAAGCAAAGTCTACGGAAAAGCGGACGATAAAATAAAGATTCTGGAGAGAATCTCCCTTAACGGGGAAAATGCACGCAGTGTGATCAAAAGCCGGCTTGCAATAACCGACAATGCAGAATCCGTGTTCAGGGGAATTACTGAAGGGCATGCTCCAGGAGCCCGGGGACATGTTGACTGCATGGAAGTCATCCAGGGCAATGCAAAAGCCGAAGCAATTCCTGTTGTGAGAGTGGACAACCCTCTTGCCAAGGTTACACATGAGGCTGCTATCGGCTGCGTTGACAAAAAAGAAGTAGAAACCCTTATGGCACGCGGGCTTGAAGAGGATGAAGCAATAGACATCATAGTAAAGGGAATGCTGGCTTGAATCTGCCACACCTTCCCTTTTTATTTCAAATAGCTGCCTGGATATACGGGTGTTTTAATTTATGTATGAGAATCATCAAGAAAAACTCAGAGATTTCTGCCCAGAGGTTTCTGCTCAGAGATTTCTATATGGAAGTGGAAAGTGTGGGTGAAATAGTCATTCTTGAAAAAAAGTATTCGGAGAAAAATCTTCAGCTCATTACCGGAAAAAAGGACATATCTTCACATATTACGGATATTCCTGAAGAGATGTTGTTTTTAAGTGAAGTTATAGAGGATCCCAGAAAACTTCCTTACCTGCTGGAAACCTTTCATACTGCGCAGATAAAGAATGAAAAAGCTTTTCATTTCGCCCTGCTCAGAGTCCAGGTAGATTCGGATATAAGGATGCATGAGGACATCCAGAAATATCAGCAGAGAAAGTACGTAGCTGAAACTCTTGAGAAGCTGCTCTATGGGGAACTTATGCTTTCATTAGGAGAAAATTCGGGATTCGGCGACTGAGATGTTCTCAGTCAAAAGTGATATAAATTCAGCTCAGGTAGAAACATGTTAACTGAAGTCATTCCAAAGATCGACAAAGCGAGCCATATCCACCCAATAAAGAAAAGTGATGCCTCCCATGGCACCTCCTTAAATCTAAACTTCATTTAAAGTTCCCGCCTCCTCACATTGTCTGGGTCGTCAGCTGTATTTTTACTAAAATTCCTATAGGGAGATCCATCGCAAGCATATTTAAGATAGTTTTGTTGTGGGGTAGAAAGTCACTTCACTGGGACAGACTCATAATTTTTCAAAGACTCATTGACCAGCATAGAACCAATCTCACTCATAAATTCATAGTCATCTTTGGTTATCTTGTCGGGATACCTATCCCAGATATCTTTGATCCCAGCTTTATATCTGTCTTTTTCCTTCTCAGAAACATTGAATCCATCAATGTACTTGAAGGTGACAGACCTGCTTTCCTCTTGAGTTCCAGCAAAAGCAAGCGCTCTATAAGGCATCACCTTAACGGTATCCGGCAAAGAAGCCTGTAGCTCCAGGTAATCTGCAACTTCCTTCATTCCTTCTTCACCGAGCTCCGCTTCTAAAGCTTCAATCTTTAACTGAGCAGCATCTTTAGTTAGGTTGGGTTGTTGCTCTTCGGCGGAGTCCATTGCTGATGGTATCAGCCATACCAACAACATTGCCAAAAGAAGCATTCCTGTTATAATTTTACTATGTTTCATCTTTTATCCCCCTTCTTACCCTAGGAGACAGAATTAGACAAGCTAAGTCTTAAATATAAGCATAGCTAATGAGATAATTACTGCCTCTTAGAGTATGTTTATAGAGTTCGGGGTGAATCGGAAACTACTTCGGAACTCTATAAGTTACTCTGAGTTTATTCCTTTTAAATTTTCTCTCCAGACCATCAAACAGGCAGGCTTAAAAATAAAGTTAATTCTACAATAGTGTTAATTTTTTCCAATATAAGGTTAATTTATGTCTGAATTTCTCTATTTTAAGTGGGTTTTTTGTTAAAGTTAACGTATCTAATTATCCCATTAAAGTTGAAGAGCCTGCATGTATCTGATTTTATATTTCAACTGCGTAAGTCCTACATTTATATGTCATCCAGGGAAGTAATACAAAATTTAAATATGATAACATTAAATGTCATACTAACAACGAAAAGTATTAAATACCAGTTTGACATACATACGTGTATCAAAAAGACTCCAATACAGACACGCCTCCTAAATCTGTAACAAACATACAACGTTGGAAATTCCTCACCTGTAATTGCAGGCGGGTGAGGAGTTTTCAGGTTTAAAGAAAGAGCAAAATTTATTCTGCTGCCCTTCCAAATATAAATCTTTTTTGAAAAATAGCAAACAGAGGACAGGAGATTAATCTGGATAACTGCAACTTAAGCTGAATTTCAATCAGGAGTGCTTTGCTTCTTAAGCTTTTACATATCTTCCAGATTTTAAAATCAGGGAATGAAGATAATTAAAAATTAAATGGGAGTTAGAGCCTGTTTTTCAGGCAGCCTCCTCCCATAATTTCTTTTTACCTGATCACGTTTTTTCGGATCACGTTTTTTCGGATCACGTTTTTTCAGATCACGTTTTTTCGGATCACGTTTTTTTCAGATCACATTTTTTCAGCGTATTGTCAAATACCCGGTATCAAACCCTGAAATTGAAGATGTTTCCGATTTCACGTTTGTCCTGAAAAGCTTGCGTCCTGCTTTAGTCCCGTCATCAACAGTCACTTTTACCGGAAGCAGAACTTCTTCTCCTGCTTTCAGAGTTATAGTTTTCTCAGTCCAGTCAAACCATGCAAGGTCTGCCTGATAGGAAGCCGGAAGTCCGTTGACACTGATTCTCACTTTAAAAGTGTCATCGATGTTCTGAGTGTTTTTCACCTTAAGATTTAGAGCAACAGTATTTCCTGCTGCAAGAGTGCTGGCCCTTGGTGAAACAGCAATATTGGCGCCGCCTGAAAGCTGAACAACACGGTAAGGAACTGAAGTATTGGCAGTGTTTCCTGCAGCATCAGTTGCGTTTATTGACAGAGAATAGCTTCCGACGAGAGCCGGAGCAGTTATGCTGCCCTGCCAGACCCCATCAATATTCTTGAGCTTTACATCTCCTGCTGTAACTTCTATTACTTCAGTGTCATCAGTTGCATTTACACTGATATTAATCGTAGCACCTGCAGTTGTGTTAGCAGGGAAGAGGACAACAGACTCAATTACAGGATTTGTTGTGTCCGAGCTTTCCTGGG
>JASGVX010000036.1 GCA_030054735.1 Methanobacteriota archaeon
AATCAGGGCAGTCTTTGTTCAAGCAAAAAAATTGTGAAAAATCGATTTCAGAAGTAATTATGATGCCTCCAAATAATAATAGATTCAAGATTATATAAAACTATGTCTATGATTTGAGGACACGACCGGACCTTGAAGAAGCAATGAAAGTAAACCTTATAGAAGCTCCAGGCTTGACCTATTATTTAGTTAAGCGTCTGCATTTTGAAGAGATCTTTGCTACAGGTAAAAAGAAATCAGACGAACATGTTGCACAAGATGGGAGTATCTGGTTTGTTCAGGCGATCCCTGTGCCTGATGAGAATGGAAAAATCATAGGGATTCTCCAGACCTGGAGGGATATTACTGAAAGAAAAAGAGTGGAGAAACTGCTCCAGGAGAAGCAGATAGCAGAGGTTGCAAACCGTACCAAGAGCGAATTTCTGGCAAATATGAGCCACGAACTGAGAACCCCGCTTAACTCAATAATTGGGTTCTCTGACCTGTTATCTGATAAAGTTTACGGAGAACTTAATCAAAAGCAGACCAGAGCTGTAGGGAACATCTCAAAGAGTGGAAAACACCTCCTGAAACTGATTAATGATATTCTCGATATTTCCAAAGTAGAAGCCGGAAAGTTCGAGCTTGATTATAAAGAATTTGAGCTTGCCAGTAGTCTTGATGCAATAAAAAATTTGCTCGTTCCGATTGCAGACCGGAAAAACATTGAAATTGAAATCGATGTGGATAAAGACCTTAGTAGCATTCGTGCCGACGAATCCAGATTTGCTCAGATTATATATAATCTTGTGGATAATGCTATAAAATTCTCGCACGAAAATGGACTTGTGAGTGTAATAGCTCGAAAGAAAGGGGACCTTGTAGAAATAATGGTTAAGGATAATGGAATAGGGATCAAACCCGAGGACCAGCACAAGCTATTCAAGCCCTTTAGCCAGATTGACCCATTTTCCTCTAAAAAATTCCAGGGTACAGGGCTTGGCCTTTCTTTAGTAAAGCAGATCGTAGAGCTGCACGGGGGTTATGTCTGGTACAGGAGCAAAATAGGAGAAGGAAGTACCTTTGCCTTTGCAATTCCGATAAACGAAGATAGCAGAAAAGCTAGAAATAGAATAACAAATCCATTTGACGACACAGAAACGGCTGAAACCACGAAGCTTTAAGATCAAAAAATAGAAGAAGCTCTGAGTTAGAGCTCTTTAAAGCAATCAATGATTGTCTTTAAGCAGGAATTCCTCAGTCTTTTTTCAAAAGGTCTCCTCGATTTACTGACCTAAATCAAAGTTGCGCTGACACACTCCGATGCAAGCTAGCGGGGCATTCGACTGTGATAGAAATATTTAGGAGTTTGCTCTAAGCTTTGCTATGAAAATCATAGACCTGAAGGGGAGTACTGAAATTGCCGAAGAGTCATATCTTGCTTCAAAGAGAAACATATTCACAAATCTTTAATGCCGCATCCAAAAATGGTCAAGATAGGAAGCATAATATTTTTCAATTCATATTTAAGTTCAGTTTCATTTTTTTTCATAAATACCTGGGTTAAAAAAAAAGAAATTATAAAATACATTTTTAATTTCTTTAATACGTCTACTAAATATTAAATAGTTTACACTCTTATAATGTTATACAGTAGATATAACTTCAAGCACTAATTTGACAGATCCTGTTAATTAATAGAGTATCCTATTAGACAAAACACATCGCATTGGCACATTAGAAAGAAAGGCGCTAAGTTAGATTTGGGTTCAATCCCCTCTTTACATTTCAGCTGAAGGGGGTATCATCATAGATATTAGCAAAAAAGTTCTTATAGTCACCCTTTTAATTTTTACAGTTCTTACGGCCTCATTCACAATTACACATAAGATGCAAGTTTCCAATTTTCTGGAGCTTGAACAGGCCGATACATTGGAGAATGTAGAGCGGGTACAGAATGCTGTTGCTACAGAGCAATTTCATTTTGATTATACTGTCCATGACTGGGCTTGCTGGGATGATGCCTACCAGTTTGTTGAGGACAAAAATCAGCAATACATAAATGTTAATCTGCAGAACCAGACACTTGCCGGAATTAATGTTAATATTATGATTTTTGTAAATAATTCAGGGGAAGTTGTTTATGTAAAATCTGTGAATATCAGTACTGAAAAAGAAGAACCTGTCCCCTATGAACTTTTTTCAATGATAGAAGACGGTAGTCTTCTTACAAAAGGAGAAAATGACTCAATAAGCGGTTTGGTCTTGCTTGATAAAGGCCCCATGTTTGTTTCATGTCACCCTATTCTCACAACAAAATCTAAAGGGCCCTCAAGAGGCACTCTTATTTTCGGGAGATATTTTGACGATGAATTACTCGCTTCCTTTACAAAAGTTACACGTTATCCTATTATTATCTACAGGGCAGACGAAAAAATGTCTCCAGATTTTCAGATGAAAATTAAAGATATTTCAGACAATCCGGACAAAATAGTGATTGAAGCTCTAAATGATGATCAGATAGCAGGTTATTTTGGATTAATGGATATTAAGGGCCAGCTTGCTTTGATTCTCAGGGTGGACTTTCCAAGGGATCTTTATACACACGGAAAAAAAACCCTTAATTACATGTATTT
>JASGVX010000037.1 GCA_030054735.1 Methanobacteriota archaeon
AATCAGGGCAGTCTTTGTTCAAGCAAAAAAATTGTGAAAAATCGATTTCAGAAGTAATTATGATGCCTCCAAATAATAATAGATTCAAGATTATATAAAACTATGTCTATGATTTGAGGACACGACCCGTTTTTGAAATAAATCAAATTAATTTGGACTTTTAACCCTAATTTGACAGATTCTGGTAATAAATAGATTATTTAGCATGAAAGTGCTTCTAGGTACTTTCATTTCTTTGTGCCTGTTATTCGAAGAATTTCATATGCGTTTTATTAGACAAAACACCTTGCATTGAGATATTACATCCAACTAATGTGGTAAATTTCAAAAAATCATAAGATTCAAGACAAAACATTGAATTGTTTGATGAAAACAGAAGCATGAATCCCATTTAGACATTATAAACTCTATGCTTCTGTCAAATTTGGGTTTTAATTAAACCTGGTGAAAATTGACTGATATCTTTTATCCTAGATTCGGCAGGTCGACATTAGTAATCAGAACATTTTTCTTGATGTCGTTTTATGCTATCCTCTATATAGAAATGAGATTAAAAGTTAGTTAACATGTGGCACCACTATCACCACATTATGACTACTGAATAATTTTTTTATAAAAGTTTTGTATGAGATATTTTAATTGATCATATGTAAACCTAAAAATTACGTACAAATACTATGTATTATTTCAAAATCGCCATCAACAGAAATTATGAAAAATTAAATATCGACCAGCCGAATCTAGGTTTTATAGTCCTCTCTTCATTTTTAAGAATATTCCACATTTAGGATAATCAATCCCTTCACAATATTTCCCATTTGGACAAAAATGGGGACATGATAAGTAATATTTACATTTCAAGCGAAAAAGAGTTGACAAAAATCTCATATAAATATCCCCTCTCCTCACTTCTCAAATATATTTATACCTGAAATGTTTAATTCATGAAACATTAGATTAATTTTTAAGCCTGTACCTGCTCTATTTTATTATTTGATATCCTTAAATTTTCTGAATTGATCTCGGTTATTTTAAAGTATGGCAACCCTTTAACTGCCAGCAGAGCCATTGAATATTCCATATCCGGAGTATATTCTTTTATCTTGATATGACTGGCTATGGCGTTAAGCAGTTCTTCAAGGTTGGGACTGTTTGATTTCCACGTCCCGTCACTTTGAGTTTCAGCAGTAAAAATTTTCCACTCTATTTTTACAGACATTAGATCCTCCACATGAGAAACTAATTATTTATGTAACATACTAAAAATAATAAATCACTAATATTTCAGTTTAAGTACATTTATATGTTTGCACATATAACATTTTATTACCCATATACAGCAGTTCGCTAAAATCTTTCGTCCACTTTTAGTCTAACTGGATTGGATCATTATACTGGCTGTTTAATTATGGTGCTTATATTTGGACAAGATGACAAAAATATATTAATATCTCCTGATCATATAGGGAAAACAATAGCTTAAAAAAGAAAATATCTATTAGAGCAAGAACTTAAGATAAATAATATTAGCTGTTAAGGAATGGTGAAAATTTAATTTCAAACATTTATACCCCATATTGTCATAAATGATATTTGGAAGTGCAATTATAGAGTCATTATCATAGTGAAAACTTGAAGTCATATTTCAACTATTCCTAACTAGATTATTCCTTACTAGATAAGAGTAACCAGAAAAAATTCGCAAAATCTAGACTCATTGAAGTCAAAAAATCAAAATAAAAATATTGAAACCCAAATTATGTATGTAGGTTTTTATTTTCATAAGCAAAAGAGATGTGGGGAATAAAATGAAAACAAAACTCTTTGTTCTACTTCTAGTTCTAAGCGTGATTTTGTTCTCAGGATGCACTGAAAAGGAACAGTCTTCCTCGGGAGCAAACGCGACACCGAAAGAAACTACAACTCCGGAAGAAAACGCTACTCCGGAAGAAACTGAGACACCGGCAGTGACTAAAACCCCAGAAAAAGTTGAGACACCGGTAGTAACGGAGACAGAAGAAGAAAATGGAACTGAGGAAGAAAATGGGACCGAAGAAGGACCGATAGTTAGTGAACCCAAAATAAAGACAACTCCCTATACTATAAGGCTGGATAAATACAAGGCATCTGTCTCAAGTCTTGATATCAAAAAAGGAGAAACAGTTGCCTGGTTAAATTATCAGAACAGCCCAATGAGAGTCTTTACCCTTGTCAGTGAACAGGGACTCTTTGAAAACCAGGGTCTCATATACAGGCGTTCCTTTACCTATACTTTCAATGAAACAGGGGAATACAACTTTACTGTTATCGGGCAACCCAATATGAATGTCAATATAACTGTAAGTGAACCCTGAAGAAGTTTCTCAGGAATCTCTGAGTAACTTTTTAAAAAAATCTGGAAGAAACATATTTCATAAACGTTTATAACATAACTGGAAAGGCAGTAAAACTTTCCACCTGAGTTCCCAAAATTTAAGCGCATAAATCTAATTTCACTAATCTACTATGTCAGATGATTGTTATTTTAAATTAGAACTTATTATTTATGCGCTTAAGTTTAAACACATAATAGGATATCAGAAGAACCTTATGCGCTTAAAAAGGCGGAAGTTAGGTTTACAGCAACCATATATTTTTTAGATTTAACTCTTTTTTATAATATTCTATCTCGATAAGGCGAGAGGGCTCCTTCCTCGGCGGATATCAAGCCGGCAGAGAGGAGTAGTTTACTTCTGACAGCTTCTGGATTCTGCATCCTTTGCCAGAGGAGACAATTTAGAGGCAAAAAGCCAGCAAATAGCCGGTTTACCTTACTTTCATAAATTTGTTTTTGGGAAAAAAGATGACAAATAAATTACAGACAACTATTTCTAAAATAAGCCTTATTATAAGAAAAGGTTATTATTTAATAGGATTATATAGAATTGTGGATAAAAAGAAAAATTACTCAAAGGGGGAAGCAATGACAATAAAAAACTTGTCCTGCTTTTTATAGCCACTCCAGTCTCAATATCCGGCTGCCTTAAATATGGAGAAATTAGGAGCAAAAAAATAAAGAATACGGGAGTTCTGGAGGGACACAGAGTATCCGTTCAATGAAACGGAAACTACAGTTTCAGTGTGAAGGGGATCCGAATATGGAGATGACCATCACTGTAAAATAATATACCAAAGTATAGCAAGTTTAGATGATCTGTAGAACTATAGTTGAAGGGACAACGAAGGTATCAGTTCCGGTCCCGCCTCCGGATGCAAACTTCCAACCATCGGCAGCGCCGGTGTTCTATAACCCGGAAATGGAGCTGAACCGTGATATCAATGTTGCAGCAACTGCAGCATTTGTGGAGAGGCTTCTTTCGAAAAAAGAGATATCGAGAGAGGAGATCCAGTACGTGGATGCTTTTTCGGCATCAGGAATCCGTGGACTTAGAGTTGCAGGCGAAGTAGGAATTCACGCGACAATGAATGATTGGAGCCCCGAAGCCTTTGGGCTTATAAAAGAAAATATAAAAATTAACGGGCTTGAAGAAAAAACCCAGGCTACACGCAAAAACGCAAATGTTCTGCTTCATGAGCAGAAGTTCCATATTGTTGACATAGATCCGTTTGGGACTCCTTCGCCTTTCCTGGACGCAGCTGCAACTTCAGCACACTGCATGCTTTCGGTTACTGCGACGGATACCGCACCTCTCTGTGGAGCCCACCTTAACTCAGGGATAAGAAAGTATGCATCCGTACCCCTGAACACGGAATATCATAGCGAGATGGGTTTAAGGGTCCTGCTCGGAGCCTGTGCAAGGGAACTTGCAAAGCACGAAAAAGGTATGTTGCCCCTGCTTTCCCATGCTACGCGCCATTATGTCCGTACTTACCTTGAAGTCCTGCCAGGGTCTAAACATGCTGACAGAACCCTGAAATCAATGGGATTCAATATACACTGCCCCAAGTGCAGGTTCAGAGAACCTGTTTATGGGCTTGCCGTACATATTGAGAAGAAGTGCCCTGTGTGTGGGGGATTGACAAAAATTGCAGGCCCTTTATGGCTTGGTCCTTATAGAGAGCCTGAATACTGCAATGAAGTAATTTCCAAACTTGATGTACATCCTCTGAATACAAAAGATAAGGTTAGAAAAATAATCACATTCTGCAGGGATGAACTTGATATTCCCATGTTCTATGACCAGCACGTAATCTGCAAAGAACTGGGAGCTTCTGCAACAGGTATTGAGAGTCTTTTACAGGCACTTAGAGCCAGTGGGTTTGAAGCTTCAAGGACTCATTTCAGCGGAACCTCTTTCAAAACAGATGCACCCATAGCCGAAATAAAGAAAATAATCCTAGCACTTTCAGGATAACTGCAAACTCCTTTGAAAATTAAAGATAGAAAAACTGTTCCTATATTATATAAACTATTAAAGAATAATAAACACCTGAGCTCAGATCCAGAAACAATTCGCTAAAAAAACTCTATGTGATATTCATGTCTGACGAAGATGCAGGAAAGTTATTTTTGCAGGAAAAACCCACACGTGCATTGTTATTCATAGGTTCGACGGGAAAAACCTATGCTTCTGTTATTTCAAAAGAGATAGACTCGACATTTGCCCATACTACGAGAATTCTTTCGAAAATGGAACAATTCGGGTTTATAAAATTCTCATTTGTAGGTCGGATAAAATTTGTTGAACTCACGGAGTATGGAAAAGAAGTAGAGAAGGCCCTTCAAGAGTTCCGGAATATAATTGCAGAAGAATCTCCATTAGAAGAAAAATCAGCAGAAGAAAAAGAGGCAGCAGTAAAAGGTGAGGAAGGAGAAGGAACGGTAGACAAAGAACCCGGAGAATGGGACGAAAAAGCCGAAAGTGTAAGAGCAAAAGAGCTTGATCCTCTCAGTGTTGAAATCCTGGAGAAGGTAAGGAATCTAGGGAACAAAATCGAGAGTATCTACAGGGAAGCAGTTGAGAAAGGTCAGAGTAAGGAAATATTTTCAAGAAAACTTGGCCCCAACAGCCGGGATATCAAAAAACTATATAATCAGATTGAAAGGGCAGAGACTCCTGTTGATGAAACAGTGATTTCAGCCCTGGAAGAAACAGAAAGACTCCTTGAATCTTATCTGAAAAGCTCAAAGCCGGAAAATATGTGATTCCCGGCGATACAGGCAAAGAAGAATAAATCGGCAGGAAGAAAATGAAAAAGGTTGTAACCCTCCAGCATATTTATGGAAAAAACCGGGAAAGAATGGCTGAACTCCTGAAAAAACTGGTTGAGAATGAATTGAAAGACCTTGAAGTAAAGGTTGAGGTCTCTATCACCCCAGGAAATTGGGCAGAATATTCCCTTGAAGGAGAAGATGAAGAGGTGTCAGCAAACCTTCTGGCATCCAGATATGGAAGCCCTGCAAAAAAAGCTGAACCTGGAAATGTATACATAGGATTTCTTCAGGCTTTTCCGGAAGATTCCTTTATGGTCAATATCGGGATCCCTGTGCAGGTTGAAGCTGAAGAACTCAAAGCCCTGGGCAATGGAATGCCAAAACAGCTTGCATCAAGGTTTGGACTGATCCCACACCTGCCGGTTGAGATTGAAATACTGGAAGCAAACAAAAAAATAAAAGCCCGCTTCACCAAAAAGCAGCTTGACCTCTGGTGGAGCTGGAAAAAAGCAAGTACAGATAGGGTTGTCATTAATGCTGCTACCCGCTCGGAAATTAAAAGTGCAATAAAGAAGACAGGACACGGCAGGGACATTTATGAAGTCGAACGCCTTGGGCTGCTTGAACATGCAGTCGTATGCCGCGAAACGACTGATGGACCAGGGATTGTGGCAGCAATAGGACCACACCTGAAGTCAGAAATGGGCGTCGTAATAGGGGATTCCCGTTAAATATTTTAATCCTTAACTCTCATTTTTTGTAGGGAATATGTTGAATTTGAGAGTTTTATCTAATTGAGGTTTTGCCATTTTTCTTTAAATTACTTATTTCTCTGAAATAACAGTCTAAAAAGGTCTTTTCATAAAAATATTTAATATTATTCTTTTAAATATAATTTAAAGATAAATAGAAAGAATTATACCTAATTAAAGATATTTTAAGTTGCTAAATTAAAAACAAACTATAAAAAGGTATAATCCATGATAAAAATTATTGGTAAGGGATATAAGTATTTTTTGCTACAACTGGATGATTTTATAGAGATTAGAAAAACAATAGTTGTAAGCCTGAAAAGTGTTGAAGGTAGAAATCAGCATATTGTAGCTTTACGAAAATATACTGAAGAGTTACCTTCCTGAATATTTCTATTTTAAGGGTAAGATTTCAGTTTGTCAGTGACTGGATAGGAGCTGGGATTCTGCCCCCTCGCCTAACGAAAGTTTCTGAACTAAAATTGCTAACCGGCATAATAGGCGCACTTCCGAGCAGCCCGCCAAATTCAACGAAATCTCCTACCCCTTTTCCGGGAGCGGGAATCAACCTTACTGCTGTTGTCTTTTTGTTTATTACACCTATAGCCATTTCATCAGCAATGATTGCGGAAAGAGTAGAAGCATGGGTATCACCAGGAACTGCTATCATATCAAGGCCAACGGAACAGACGCATGTCATGGCTTCGAGTTTTTCAAGAGTTAGAGCTCCAGCTTTTACTGCTTCAATCATGCCTGCATCCTCACTTACCGGAATGAAAGCCCCGCTGAGGCCACCTACTGAGGAAGAAGCCATTGCTCCGCCCTTTTTTACGGCGTCGTTAAGAAGGGCAAGGGCTGCAGTTGTGCCGTGGGTACCGCAGCGCTCAAGGCCCATCGCTTCCAGTATAGCGGCAACACTATCCCCTATTGCCGGAGTTGGAGCAAGCGAGAGGTCGAGAATCCCAAATTCCACGCCAAGCCTTCTCGATGCCTCTCTTCCGACCATTTCTCCCATGCGTGTAATTTTGAAAGCTGTCCTTTTGATTGTCTCTGAAATTTCTGTGAGGTTGGGGTTTTCGAGTTCGCAAACAGCTGCATTAACCACGCCAGGTCCGCTTACACCCACATTGATAACACACTCGGGTTCACCTATTCCGTGAAAAGCTCCTGCCATAAAAGGGTTGTCTTCAGGTGCATTTGCAAAAACCACAAGTTTGGCACAGCCTATCCCGTCCCTGTCAGAAGTCAGTTCTGCAGTCTTTTTGATAATATTTCCCATTAGGCCAACTGCATCCATGTTAATACCTGCTTTTGTAGTTGCAACATTTACGGACGAGCAGACCTTATCGGTAGATGCAAGGGCTTCAGGAATGGAATTAATTAATTTGAGGTCTCCACCAGTTTCTCCTTTATGGACAAGAGCACTGAACCCTCCTATAAAATCGACACCTGCCTCTTTTGCAGCTTCATCCATTGTCTTTGCAACGGAAACAAAGTCCTGAGACCTGCAGCTTTCGGCGGCTATGGCTATGGGAGTTACGGAAATCCTCCTGTTGATTATAGGAATCCCGTAAAGGCTCTGAATTTCATTTGTTGTCCGGACAAGGTCCTTTGCCCGGGAGCTTATTTTCTCATAGATGTTTTCGTTAAAGACCTCAATATCTGGGTGGCTGCAGTCCCTGAGGCTGATTCCCATAGTGACGGTCCTGATGTCCAGATGTTCCATCCTGATCATCTGTATTGTTTCCAGGATTTCTTTTGGGTTTACAAGCATGAAAAATCCTCCTGCGTTCTCACAGCTTAGATCCTGTGCATGAAACGGAAAGCGTCTTCATGCTGTACCTTGACTTCAACTCCAAGGCCCTTTCCTTCAGCATCCATAGCCTGCTGGAAAGCCTCAAGGTCAAAGTTTTCCTTCGGGGCTTCTGCGAGCATAATCATTGTAAAGATATCCTGCATGATAGTCTGAGTAATATCAACAATATTTACATTGTAACTGGCCATTACAGTAGTAATTCTGGCAACAATTCCTACTCTGTCACTGCCAATGACCGTAATGATGAATCGGCTTGATGTCATGAAATATCTCCTTTTAAGCCTGCTTTTGTCTGTGGTTTAATACATGAAAATTGTAAACGAAGAACTCAGTCCAGATTGAAGACCTGATAGATAATAAAGTAAACTGTTTAAAGTATGGATCCAGATCCTGAAATAGCTGTGTTAATCCAGATATAGTCAAGTTTCTTATATCTAAAAGTCTTCAAAAAAACAGAGCTTAATTATTCTTTCTACAAGCTTTTGAACATTTTCCTTTCCTCTTATTTTTATTGAGAGGTCGGCATATTTGTTATATAGAATAAGTCTTTCTTCAAAAAGCTCTTTAAGGCTTCTCTCCCTGAGCCCTACTATACCCCTTTTCCTCACATTCGGAATCCTTCTTACGATGCTCCTGAAAGGGGCATCCAGAAAGACTATTTTAGAAATATTTTTCAAGTGCCCCATTGCTTCTTTGGAATAAACCACACTTCCACCAGGTGCGATAATACAGTTGTCCAGCTGCCCAAGTTCCAGAATTGCTTCTTCTTCAATTCTAAGAAGAGCAGAATCACCCTGCTTATCAATGAGAACCTGAAGGGGCATTCCAGCTCTCTCTGTTATCAAGGTATCAACATCAATAAAAGTATAATTCAGACGTTTTGCAAGAGCCTTTCCGATGGTGCTTTTCCCCGCTCCTGCCATACCAATTAATGTTATGTTCATTGCCACACGCTTCCTGCCTGTAAAATCAGGAACATAATGCCGAAAAATCCCCGGATAAAGGATCGGCAGTCAGTAAATCTCAGGACAAAATATAATCTTCTGCTATATAAAATATACAACGTGAATATTTTAAAGGAAAAGAAAATTCATAGGACATATCTAAAATACTTTAGACATATTACGAATATTTTGCCTTTGATTACGATATGGGAAAAGATGATAGATGAGGTTAGATCTAATAGGAGCTACATCAAACTCTAAGAAGTTATTTCTTGATGAACTGTTCTTTTCTGCTTGCTGTCTTATAACTCCGGCTGCTAATATGCTTCTCAACTTCTTCAGAAGAGTTCATGAAAGCAGAGATGTATTCCAGAAGGACAACCCTGCTGCCGGAGATATAATGCCTCAACATACTTTGGGCTGTAAGCTTATCCACCTGTTCAAGGGAAATAATTGCAAGGTACATAAGAAGCCGGATGAAGAATACAAGATGGAGCACAAACATTTTGACCCAGGGACTATCTGAACTGATAGCCATCCCGCAGATCCAGTTGCATAGCTTGAGAGAATAAGAGAGTAACCTGAGTTTATATAAGTGAAAAAACAGAGCCAGAACCACAAAAAGAAACACAATTCCGGCTAATGAATTCATTTCCTGCGCTGCTAAGTCCATATGGGTCACTTATTCTACCTTTTAATCTTATTTGAAGATACCTATTTTTCAGAAAACAACACATTCCAGAAAAATGTAATTTTTCCTCATCTGCTTCTTTGTTAGATTTAAATTCCAAAATAAAAATCTGATGCTGGGAGAAACTAAGGATTAAAATAAATCAAACAGTGTTAGGAAAAAATCATAGTATGATTCTGAACAGGAACTGGAGCAAAGATAGAAAAATAGCATATTATAGCTGTTATCCCACATTCCGCAGTATTTTTTTTAAAAATAATGTATTTCCTGATAACGTTTTTGAAAGAAATCAAATTAATTTGGACCTTTAATAGAACCTGGTGAAAATTGACTGATATCTTTTTTGGTCTTTATGATACAGCAGATAACTGCTTTACATCCTGTATAAAAGTCCAAGAAACCACGTTTTATTGGAAATCGATAGCATTAAAATGTAAATATGAGAAAATTTACTGCGGGAAGTGGGCGTTATTATTCGTTTTTTGCTTTATTATGCCAATTTATCAAATATTATACAACTAGTATCTCTAAATACAATCTAAATAATATTAGTTCAATGAGATAACTATTTATAATAAGTGTAAGTACTTTCTATTAACGTACAATCAAAAAAGAACCTAACAGTGGGGGTAAAAGATGAGAATAAGAGTAGTTAGTGAAAGAGAAGAGATTTTTAGACTTAATCCGAATGAGCGTATTGTTCACCTGGCCTTCAGACCTTCAAACAAGGACATCTTTGGGCTTGTCGAAACATGTCCTAAGATCGAGGTAATTCAGTTACCTAAATCTTATATGGCTACTATCTCAAAGTCCATAGAAATGTTCCTTCAGATGCAGAGGATCCAGCTCCTCGAAGGAGATGTCTGGGGGCACAGAAAAGATATAAACGAATACTATGCAATTCCATCCTCAGTGATTGAAAAAATTAAGGAAATGAAAATAGAAGGTAAAAGCTCTGAGGAGATTGAGAAAAAGATTTCAAGGGAGAGCAAGTTGAACCCTGGAATGGTCGCTTATATCATGACAAAAGAAACTCTGGTCTGAAATCAAACATAAAAAAAATGTCGTAGGTGTTTTACTGGAGATTAGATTAGAAAGAATTGGGTTGAGGCTTTCGTTATCTAATCTCCAACTTAAATCTTGAAACTTATCACTATTTTCCCTGGAATGTTCGCTTATATAATGACAAAAGAAACTCTGGTCTGAAATCAAACATAAAAAATTGTCGTAGGTGTTTTACTGGAGATTAGATTAGAAAGAATTGGGTTGAGGCTTTCGTTATCTAATCTCCAACTTAAATCTTGAAACTTATCACTATTTTTTTGAGACTCTTTATTCACTTGTGGATTTTTTGATTAATTGTAACTGAGCCTTTACCAAATTCTTAATAATACTTTAAATGTAAAAAAATTGCTTAAAATTGCTTATTTTGTCACAAAATTATATTTAGTGCCCTTAAAATTGAACAACAAAATGCCGCTGAATACGGAATCCCGTATAAATGACCTAATTAATGATGTATATGCTTTAAAAATTAGCATTTGGTACAATCTTTTTTAATAAATCTCATGAAATTATAAATATTAATTATGTGTTAAAAATTTAAATAGAATTTTTTTCTATTTAATAAGAGGAAAAATGATCATAATTATAATTAAAGATGTAATATCATACTAAATTGCTTTTAAATCATCTTAAATAACATTTTACCCTCTCCAATTCCTTTCTTTCCTTCGAAAGTAAAAGTCTCATTTACCATTACAAAAGCTGTATTTCCTCCTCCTTAATAGGTACCAGACGATGCCTCATTCATTTCGTCCCATATTTTGAGGCAGGTTTCTTAAATTGTTGAGCGTCGCACCGGCGTAAAATTGCTAGCATCCGTTTTCGGGTTCGTTTTTGAGGATTTTTTCTCTCATATCGAGTGATTTTTCGTACTTATTTTTCGCATCATCACTGTGTCCCATATCAGAAAGTAAGGCTCCTAAATTGTTGAGCGTCATTGCTAGATCTGATTGGTAGGCTACATTTTCAGGGTCGTTTTCGAGGAGTTTTTCATAAATTTCTAGTGATTTTTCGTACCTGTTTTTCGCATCTTCAATGCGCCCCATATCAGAAAGCAAGGTTCCTAAATTGTTGAGCGTCATTGCTAGATCTGATTGGTAGGTTACATTTTCGGGTTCGTTTTCGAGGAGTTTTTTTCTAATTATGAGTGATTTTTCGTACTTGTTTTTCGCATCTTCACTGCGCCCCATAGTTTTAAGCAAATTTCCTAAATTGTTGAGTGTTCCCCCTAGATCTGATTGGTAGCTTAAATTTTCGGGTTCGTTTTCGAAGAGTTTTTTTCTAATTTCAAGTGCTTTTTCGTACTTGTTTTTCGCATCTTCAAAACGTCCCATATAAAAAAGCAAGACTCCTAAATTGTTGAGTGTTCCCCCTACACATGACTGGTATGTTGTATCTTCGGGATCATTTTCGAGGAGTATTTCATAAATTTCTAGTGTTTTTTCGTACCTGTTTTTCGCGTCTTCAAAGCACCCCACATCAGAAAGCAAGGCTCCTAAATTGTTGAGCGTCATTGCTAGATCTGATTGGTAGCTTAAATTTTCGGGTTCGCTTTCAAGGAGTATTTCATAAATTTCGAGAGCTTTTTCGTACTTGCTTTTCGCCTCTTCATTGCGCCCTATAGTTTTAAGCAAGTTTCCTATATTGTTGAATATCATTGCTAGATCTGATTGGTAGCTTAAATTTTCGGGTTCGCTTTCGAGGAGTTTTTTTCTCATTTCGAGTACTTTTTCGTACCTGTTTATCGCATCTTCACTGCGCCCCAGAGTATTAAGTAAGGTTCCTAAATTGTTGAACGTCATTGCTACGTAAGATTGGTAGCTTACATTTTCTGGGTCGTTTTCGAGAAGTCTTTGAGAGATTAATAGAGACAGCTCGTAGAAATTTTGTGCTTGAGAAAAACGTCCTACATTGAACAAGAAGTTTCCAAGATTAAAGACAAGGCCAAAGTTCATTTGGAGCTTTCTCTGGAAAAATTCATTTTCCGGGTCTTCTAAGAGTAGCTTTGCGACCTCTTCGGCTTTTTGAAGAGGTTCTTGTGCTTTTTTGTATTGCCCCTTTTCTATTAAGTGTATGCTTTTTTGAAAGTATCTTTCAGCAGAATCACGCAAACGTCTAGACATAGAAAAGAAATCAACCCTTGATAGCTTAAATATTTCGATTTTTACGCTTCTATTATCTCAAAAATTCGAAAATAAGAATTATTCACCTGCTTTCTTGAACCAGGGAAAAAAACTTCAAATACAAGGAAATATTTTTGAAAATAGCTTATTAGACTGCGATGAGTAAAATTCAAACCTTCTCAATCTTTTCCCGCCTGAAAACAATTTCTTTCTTTAGCTTCTGATCTCCGGGGTCTTTTTTCTCATAATTTATTTTGAGGGGATCAGGATAGAGCAGCACCTTTTCTTCATCTGATCTAATTTAAGGTTTTCAATGTTCTGGATATGTTTATTCATAAGTGGAGAATATTGTTCAATTAGAGATTTTTTCTTACCTTTATCCGCATCTTCGTCATTTTTCAGATCTCTTCGATTTTTTTCAAGAAGCTCTCTTAATTCTTCTCTATTCTCACAGGAATTTATTTTATTTATTAGTTTGATGAAATCTGCCCCATTTCCTTCAGGGTTATTAAGTATTTCAGTTTCTTCAAAAATATGGATGAGTTTCGTCCTGATTGGTACTTGTCCTACCTGGCTTTCCCAGGCAGGGAAAAAGTCAGTGTTTATAGAAGCTAAAAACACAACTTGCTCCATTGCTCCCCCCACAGGAGAGATAATGCCTTCTTCTTCTAGCGTTTTTGAGTGCTTGTCCAGTGTTAAGGCAATCCCCGTAGACCCTCCCTGAATTTTTTTCTCTCCATCTACAGTAAAAATCCCATTTGCCATTACAAAAGCTGTATTTCCTCCTCCCAGAGGACGATTAATATCAGTCAAAGCCATATCATAGAAGCTTCGAGGCTTCGGATTTGTCTGTGGAACAAGAATAACATTACAAATAGGTACCAGACGATGCCTCATCTCAGTATTTATGAATTCATAACAGATCATAACACCGATATTGAGTTTTTCCCGGAATTTGAAAATATGGTTAATTTTTCCTGGTTCCATTCCTTCTTCAAAGAATACTGGTTCTTCTATCCTTGCTCCTAAGTGTTTCTCATTATGCACTATCTTTGATGAAGGAATGACAACAGGCGAAATATTTTTCAGTAAATCTTCCTCTTCAAACTTGCGGGCGAATAACTTCTCATATTTTTTGAGATTTTCATCGACAACATAGTGACTTCCTGCCACAACAATAATATTATTGTCATCCGCGAATTGTTGTATCTCTTCAAGATAATCAAATGGGATAGAAAATTCAGGGAAAACAATGATGTCGGTTTTTCCTTTTAAAGCTTCAAGGACTGTTATTACTTTTCGATGGTATGCCTCATCAGTCTTAATTATCACGACTGAATTTTCATTATATCCATGATATTTGAGTTGAACTGCCGCAATCCGTAAATTTCCATCAATGCAACACTTGTCGCAACAGTCGTGAAGCAGAATTCTAGTTCTGACGTCACGGTTTATGCTTTCAAAATAGTCAATTGACCTCATGACCGGTTTCTTATGTCCCGAGGTTGTGAACGTTATTTCATCCTCTCCTTTTGGGAAGTAACCAGCTTTGAGATAGTCTATTTCGAGCAGGTTTCTCTTTGTTTCTTCTTTGCTGAGAGCTCTGTTATATATAATCTTATTACCTGCTTTAACTGTTAATTTCCCTTTTACTTTTTCGGGATCATCAAATTTAACCTTGAGTTTCCAGTTTTCATAAATTAAGTTTGGGCTGAAAGGCTCTTCAAAATAATCTTTTATCTTCTCATTAATATGCCCAAAAATGTTTTCAAGTGCCTTGTATTCTATTATACTTATTCTTTCATCCAGTTTCTTCAGGAGCTCTTTGCGCGTCATTTTGTCTTTTTCTTCAAAAATCTGAGGAATATTCTCAAAAGAAACCATTATATTGGGGTTGATATCTTCAGGAAGATTTTCAATAACCTTCCTAACCAGTTCTTTCAGTTTTGGAACATCAATTTCTTCAAGTTCAGTAATATCTTCAAGAATATTAAGCAGTCCTGTATAAACACAGAAGCACACATTTGCCCTGTCATAGGTTTCTTTTGCACTCTTGAACTGTTCCACAGCCTGCCTGAGAAGTTCCAGTTCAGGCTCTCTGGAAGCAAGAGCCTCATTGACAAGTTTTCTTCCCCTTAGATAGCAGGCGGCAGAAGAACATAATCTCGAAATTGTTTCATTTTCTTCTATTTCCTCTAGCTTTTCGACCGCCTGGAGGGCTTTTTCGTACTCTTCCGCTCTCTTCTCAGGATTATTTTCTAGCTTAACAAGCATCATTAAAAAATCGATATATGCACTCAACCCGGCTTCAGTAACTAACTTTCTCTCGTGATTTAGCTCATACTCAACAAAAAATTCTCGGTTTTTTTTGCATAGTTGAAATATATCTCTCAGGTAATTCATTTGATCGAAAGGATTAGTTTCTTCTTCCGCCTGTTCTGAATTTAATTCTATAAGCCTGATTATTGACTCTGACTTTCGACCTATGGTCAGATACTGCATGGGTTCCGTATAGATTTCGAGTGTTTTTTCGTACCTGTTTTTCGCATCTTCAATGCGTCCCATATTCCAAAACAATAATCCTAAATTGTTGAGCGTCATTGCTACGTAAGATTGGTAGGCAACATTTTCAGGGTCGTTTTCGAGGAGTTTTTTTCTCATTTCGAGTGCTTTTTCGTACCTGTTTTTCGCATCTTCAATGCGCCCCATATTCCAAAGCAAGGCTCCTAAATCATTGAACATTGCTCCGGTATAGTATTGTAAAAAATTATCTTGAGGGAAAAATTGTAGAAGTTTTAGAGAGATATCAAGTCCGGTTTCATATGCTTTTTTTGCTTGAGGAAATCTTCCTGCATTATAGTAAGAGTAACCAACAGTGCCGATGTTGTTCAGGTTCATTTGAAGGCTTTGCTGAAAAATTTCGTTTTCAGGGTCTTTTGAGAGAAAGTCTACAAGAAAGTTTGAAGCAACTATGCAAACTCTCAGTGCCTCATCAAGAACGCCGAGAGATAGCAGCAACTCCCCTTTTATGCTCATTATAGGAAGGAGAACATCAGATGCTTCTGCCTTCTGTGCGGTCTCCTCGGCTATTAAAAGAGATTTTAAGGCTTCTTCTGTTTTACCTTTTTGCTTTAGGGATAAGGCTTTTTTACAATATCTTTTAGCAGAATCTCGCAAACGTCTAGACATAGAAAAGAAATCAACCCATGATAGCTTAAATATTTCGTTTTTTACGCTTCTATTATCGCAAAAATTCGAAAATAAGAATTATTCACCTGCTTTCTTGAACCCAGGAAAAAAACTTCAAATACAAGGAAATATTTTTGAAAATAGCTTATTAGACTGCGATGAGTAAAATTTAAACCTTCTCAATCTTTTCCCGCCTGAAAACAATTTCTTTTTTGGGTTCCTGATCTCCGGGGTCTTTAATTAGACATAAAAAAATTAACATAAAAAGTTAACCTTTCTCTTCGCTTACTCCACAAAATAAATCATCTCATTTGGGGTGCGGGTCAGTTCATTATTTTCTATCCCGGACTGAATAAGTTTTTCTATCCTATCCCAGGCGTTTTTACGGGTTGTCCTGATCCCCAGCACCCTTGAGGCCTGGATAATCAGGTCTTCCATAGGGGTTGAGTACTGGTTGCTAAGGACGAAACGGACAGCCTCGTTAATCTCTTCATCGCAGATCCATTCAATCTTTGGATATGACTCAGCATCCCGTCTGCGCAGAAGATCTTCCGGTCCTGAGAGAGGCCAGCAAAAATCGCCTCTTACCTGAATTTTTCCCAAACTTTCGGACGATGCTATTGAGTCAAGTATCCTCTGTTTGATTTTGCTGAGCATGCGAGGAATCCCTGCATGAGTCTTTATCCTCTGGAGTATTTCCTCAGAATGAATGGGACCTTCAAAATCCACAATTCTTACAATTGCTTCCTCAAGCTGCGAGTCAGAGATTTCAGAAAGGTCTGCTGACTGCGGGAGTCCGGAAGAAGGGCAGACTCTGTAGAGGGGCACAAGGGCCTCAAGGGATTTTCCTTTTCCGGAGCCGGATTTTACTCCGTTCTGTACATCACTCACGTTTTCAGTTTCAGGCTTTACTTCAGGCTCATAACCCAGGTCAGGATGATCATCATCTTCAGGGTCTTCAGGTTCAAAGTAGCCTCCGGAGCCGTAAATATAAGCAAATTCATTAATTCTCCTGCCTTTTTTCTTTTCCGGCCCTGCACTGAAATCTATTTCAGGGTAAGCCTGGAAAAAGTTCATTTTTTCGGGTTCAGGCTCAGGAACCGGGTTCGATTCTTTCTCAATATCTGTTTCGGAACCCGAACGCGGGTCAACATTGAATTTAAGAAGTTTTGTTTGTTTTGCTCTTCTGGCAGGTCTATTTCTGGAGTTTTCGTCAGCCAGTCTCTCCATTGACTCGGCTTTCAAAGCCATTTCGGGAAGGAAATCCCCACCTGAAGAGGTTGAAAGCCCTTCCTCCTGGCCGGAAAAGATACTCAGATAAGGTTCTTCATCTCCTGCTTCGTATTCCTCAATATCTTTCTCTTCCTCGTCATATTCCTCTTCATATGCTTCTTCTACCTCCTCTCCGTCCGTCGCTCCAAAAAGAACATTTGAGAATCCTTTCTGTTTAGACGAAGATACAACCTGGATATTCCTTCCGGATGAATTTCCCAAAATCTTTTCTGAAAGAATATCTGGCCCGGAGGAAGTTTTCATCGGGGTTGCGGTCTCGAAGGGCTTTACTTCAGGTTCAGTAGAGGAATCGCCCTCAGGCAAAATCAAGCTGGCAGCAGGGCCGGCATTAATCTCATAAGCTTTTGAGGATTTTGCCCATTCAGAGGGCTCTTTTATACTTACAACTTCAGGTTCAGGTTCTGACTTCGCCTGCTGTTTTGCCTGCTCAACAGCTGCCTTAACGGCTTCAAGCAGTTTTTTCCTGCACTCTTTCGGATGGAGGTACCAGTCCGTAGACCAGACCCTGTATATATTCCAGCCCAGACCTTCGAGTACCTGCTGGCGCAGGCGGTCGCGGTCCCTTGCAACAGGGGAGGAGTGGTAGTCCACTCCATCGCACTCGATTCCGAGAACATACCTGCCCGGCTGGAGGGGGTCAGGGACCGCAAGGTCGAGCCTGTATCCCGCACACCCGATCTGCCTGTGGACCATACACCCGTTTTCAGTAAGGAAGTCCGCAACTGCTTCTTCGAAAGGAGAATCAAGGTCCTGCCTTCCACACGACTGAGGAAGCGTTCCGCTCTCTGCAAACTCAAGGAAGACTTTGAGGGCTTTGAGCCCGAAAGATGAATTTTCATCAAGGGGCAGGTCTCTTGAAGTGAAGTTTGAAAAAACAACACATTTTTCCCTTGCCCTTGTTATAAGTACATTTAGACGCCTTTCTCCCCCTTCACGGTTAAGAGGGCCGAAGTTAAGGGAAAGTTTCCTGTTTTTATCAAAACCGTAACCCACGCTGAGCAGAATTACATCTCTTTCGTCACCCTGGATGGTTTCAAGGTTCTTTACAAAGAAATGCTCACCCCTCTCGTTTCCTGAGTTCAGTTCAACACCGGGATTTACTTTCAGGAGGGCTTCGATCTCTTCCTGGATAGCCTCCTGCTGTTTAATATTAAAAGTGCCAACCCCAAGGCTCTTTCCCGGATACTTCTGGAAATGTTCAAACACTGCCCTTGCAACAGCTCTTGCTTCTATCCTGTTTGCACCAGTCCTGCCCCTGTCATAAGCAGCGTCAGGGAGGTGAACGCACTTCAACCCAAGGCTTTCATCTTTCTGCATAGGGGACGGGTAAACGTAAAGGCGGTTGTCATAAAATTCCTGGTTTGAGATTGCGATAAGAGACTCATGCCTGCTCCTGTAATGCCAGCGCAGGGTCTTTACAGGGAAACCGCGCTTGCAGACGTTCAGGATGCTTTCCATGTCCCCTGCTGGAGTGTAATCATCAGGTTCAGTCTCATGAGAATCGAGAATAATATCGAAGAAGTTGGTTGGAGGAAGCTGTTTTGAGTCTCCCATTACAACCACCTGCTTTCCACGCAGGAGTGCACCGACAGCATCTTCAGGCCTGACCTGACTTGCCTCGTCAAAGATGATAACATCGAACCTTGTGCTCCTGGGGTCAAGGTACTGCGCAATGGAAAGCGGGCTCATTAGGAAACAGGGTTTTATTTTCTGTATGAGGCCCCCTGCCTTTTTCATAAGGGTACGGATAGGCATATGCCCGCGTTTGCGGTTGAATTCATTGAGCAAAATTCCGGCTTCTGAAGCCCTCGATGCTCCTGAGGTCAGCTTTGGGCTGTCCTGATAAGCAGTAGAGACAATCCTCTGCCTGTTTTCAAGCAGAACTTTTTTGTCAAGCTCGATAAACTTGCTTATCTTGCCTTCATGCAGTTCCCGGATAAAAGAAGACAGTTCAGGCTTTTCCCTGAAAGCCTGATGGAGCATGTTTTCTGCATAGTTTCCCTCAAAAGCAGGGATCATATCCTCAGGTTCTATTTTTCCGGCTTCTATGTCCTCAAGCATAGGAAAAGCGAGCGTTTCAAGGCAGACCTGCCTGTATCCCAGGTACTGGCTCCACAATACAAGGGAAGAAGTCTCATCTTTCCATTTAGTCAGACGCGTTTTTAACTGGCTGAGCTTTACAGCTTCAATATCGCCGAAGATTTTCCCATAATCTGCCCCTATGAGAGTGCCGAATTTTTCAAGGGAGAGGGTAAAAGCTTCTTTTGCTGACAGGACGTCGTTTACTGCAGATTCAATGGATACCGGGTCAACTCCGCTTCCAAGCAGCCTGACCGCCATCTCAGTTAAAAAACCATCTTTAATATTTCTCCGGAAAGGAACTATCCATTTACAATAGTCTTCCAGAAGGGCAGAGTCGCTCTCAAATCCTTTCCAATATTCCAGGAAGAATTTTTTTCCGCTTATTTCAGCTTCTTCAAGCTCAGTCCTGCGTGCCTTACATTCAGAAACACAGGCAAGGTCAAGAAGGATTCTGCTGTCTTTTGAGGGTGCTCCTGAGATATAACAGGCTGAAATCTCCTTTTTTAACTTTCTGTACCTGGAATTAAAAATACTGAGAAGTTTGCCAGATACGTCTTTAAATTCTGAGGCATCAAAATCGAAAATAGAAGGATGGAAAGTTTTGTCTACATAGGTTTTCAGGTCCCTGTACTGTCTGAGCTTTGATACAAGGGCTTCTGCTTCGGATATAAAATCCTCAGAGTCCCATTCATCGTTCTGGAGCAGATTTTCAGGCAGGGGTTTTGCTTTGCCTACAAGTTTTGCAGCTTCAATTATGCCGGAAATATCCTTGAGTGTCTGAGGCTTTGTGCTTGCAGAGATATCGTTGAGGGTTTTTATTGCCTTTTCAAGCTTTTCAAAAGCAAAAGCGCATTCGTCTGCAGCAGCCCCGATCTCCCCCAGGTCGGAAGGCAGAACAAGTCCTGGCTCACAGCCGTACCAGATATTTTTCCGGACCGGACCGAGAGCGGGAAGTACCTGCCCCATTTTTTCCAGAATAGATTCAGCTTCTACCCAGGCTGCAGTTTCCCAGCTTGCAGGGTCCTGAAACTTAAACCTGGGCATTTTCAAGCCCTTTGATTCAAAATAAATCCTGTTATTTTCCTTTACTCCGTAAAGTGAAAATAGGCTTGGATAGATCTTTCCTGCAGGCTCCCTGAGTGTTTCTGCATACCCATCGAGCTCCTGTTTGAGTTTTTCAAGCTCATTTAGGTCTCTTTCAGCACTGATAGCAGGAGGTTCTTCCCGGTTAAGGGTTTTTTCCAGCTCTTCCAGTACGGCTTTTTTCCTCGTCTTGTGGCTGTGGACCTCAAGGCAGAGCTCTCCAAGTCCGGCATTGTCGAGCCTGCTCTTTACCATCTGAAGGGCAGCCATCTTTTCACTCACAAAGAGTACGCTTTTGCCCTGCACGAGCAGTTCTGCAATCGTGTTTGCAATGGTCTGTGACTTTCCTGTGCCTGGAGGCCCTTCCACAACAAGGTCTTTTCCTGCTTTAACATCTTCAATAACTGCTATCTGGGAAGAGTCTGCATCCATTATATGGTATGTATCTTTTGCCGACAGCTTAAGGTCGACTTCCTCTTCCTTGAATCCCTGGACCTCACATTCAGGCTCTTTGGGGTTGAAGACTTTCTGTATAAGGGGGTGCTCTGCAGGAGGCATGTCCTCAGGCCAGGTTGCAGGGTCCAGGTCTTTATACATTACGAATTTTCGGAAGTTGAAAAGGTCCAGACAGACATCCGGAATGACCTCCCATTCAGTTTTTTCGTGAGTCGCCGCAAGCACTGCCCTGAAGTATTCCTCTATCCCGGAAGCATCTTCAGGCATCTCAAATTCTGGAATATCTATCCCGAACTCTTTCATCTTCGCCTGAAGAGTAATAGAAGTGAAAACCTCGTCTCCTGTCCACTGGATTCCGAAATTTCTGCCTTTTCCTATCCTTTTGAGTTCAACTGGGACCAGGACAAGTGGGGCCCTCAGGTTCTTTGCCGAAGATTTCGTTTCACTCCACTGCAAGAAGCCCATTGCAAGATAAAGCACAGGATAGCCCTGCTCTTCAAAAATAGAATTTGCCTGGTTGTAAACGTAAAAAAGCTTCCTGTCAAGAGTCTCATTGTCATCCGGAGTTTCAAGAACGGTATCGGAGCGGGAATTCTGGTTTTTATTCTTTTCTTCGGAAGTAAGGATTTTTCCTATTACTTTTAGAAGCCTGTTCCCATTTTCCGCAGCGTCGTCTTCCACGCTTTCAGCTTTTTTGCCTCTTTTGGGCCTGGTTTTTGTTGCCCTGAATTTCATCGACTTTTCCTGAAGAACAAAAAGGTCATAGACCTCCTCCGGAGTTCTGTCCGTGATTGAAATTGTCCTTCTCGGGGAAGGGCGGTAATTAAGAAAGTTATTTCGAAGGGATAAATCAAGCAAATTCTGCCTTAGTGTTTCCAGTTCCTTAACTACATCTACCATAAAATACCAGGCCCTGTTCAAACAATTTATAAAATATATTATGATACAGAGGAGAATACAGGATAGTTACCAATAAATTTTGCTATAGCATACAAGAAATAAAGCTTTAAATCGGGCATGAATTCTCTCGAAACATAAAAGAGCCCTCTAAACAACTCTTTTAATTATGAAAGAAAATTACTCAGTAAATTTATGATTGTTAAATATTGATGAGAGTGTATAAAACATTTTACCAAACATCTGCAATTTTATTTATATTTCTATTTGCTCTACCCTATTGCTCAGCATTATGTACTCCTCTGAAAAAGAACTATGTAAGTAGTGTAAGTGGGTGTATATTAGCTGTTTGAAATCTCATGCGCAATCAAGAAAATACATTTGAATTTATTCATCTGTTATTAAATTTGTTTCTAGCCCCTTATTAACCGATCGTATTATTCAATAATCTCTGAAGATAGAATACTCAAATAATTTATTTTTCTCTTCTACGCCTGCTTGTACTCATATTTTTCTCTCGGAAAGCGAGTTTAAATCAATATAATACAAATATAGAACACCCGCCCGCTTGTCTGGCATCTCTACCCGGAAAATCTTCGATTTTCTGTGATCCCGAATTGCAATTCGGGTGTTTTAGCTTTCCGTTTTTCTTTCATCCTCAAGGCTCATAAGAAGAGAACTCGCAAGAATAAGGACGCAGCCCAGTAAGGTGCTCCTGGAAACCGGCTCGTTTAAGATTAAATAAGCAAAGAAAATCGCACTAACAGGCTCAAGGAGAGAGATTATGCTTGCGTTCTGGGCTTTCACATGCTCAAGTCCTGTGAAATAAAGAATTGAGCCGATGGAGGTTATCACTACTCCTAAAAAGAGAAGGACAGGCAGGTTCTCAAGCAGAGCTGCGGAAGATACCTTCGTCATCAAAGGCAGGAGAATTATGAGAGTCACGCCGGTTGAGAGAAAAATCTGTTCAAGGCCTGAATATTCATCCCTTAGATAGCGTGAGGTTATAATTATACAGGCGTAAAAAAAGCCTGAAAAAAGACCCATCAGCACCCCGAAAAAATACCCGGAACCAGTTTCTGCCCTGCCGGAAAAAATATTTTCGGGCCCTACGACCACCACTACCCCTAGAAGAGAGAGTAGAAGGGCGGCAAGGTTTTTTGTGCTGATTTTTTCTTTAAGGATAACAGGAGCTATCAGCAGGACATAGAGAGGAGCCGTATAGAGTAAAAGCACTGCCATAGAGACCCCTGTAAAACTCACTGCCGTGTAATTAGAGATCATAACTCCGGCATGCCAGGCTCCAAGCAGCAGCAGAGCTTTTCTCTTTCCTCGAAGTCTTATTTCTGAGAGTTTTCCTCTGGCTGCCAGATAAATGGCAAGAGCCAGAAAACCAAGAAGAAGCTGGCAAAAAACAACTGGGCCGGTATCCATGTCTTTTATGAACAGGAAAAAGATACCTGCAAACCCGTAGATAACGGATGCAGCAATAACCTGAGCATTTGCTTTTATGTACCTGGACTCCATGACCACTGCAAATAAGGGTTTCTTTTAAATAATACTTTCTGGAGTTTGGTAAAAGGATAGATGGAAATCAGGATGGAAGTACGCTTTAAACGATAGGAACCCTCAGAATTCTTTCTTTTTCTTCGATTTCAGAAAAAGATAGCATGAAAAAATGTGAAAAAATGAAGGACATCTGCGGAAAGCCGGAAGTAATGCAGGGTTTTTGATCAAACCTGGGCATCTTTACCTTATCTGTAAGATTTAAAACCTTTCTTTCTTCACATTTTTGATTATTCTTCCCCCTACCTTTTTCTAACTCGCAGGTCCTTTATGATAAAGAAGAGTCAGGCTTTGAAGCCTTATTTTTCACTCCAATCATCCTTACAATTAACATGCTAATCTCAAAAAAGACTACCATAGGCACGGCAACCATTATCTGGCTGAAGACATCTGCCCCAGGAGTTACAGCAGCTGCAATAACCATGACAAGGACATATATATGCCTGCGGTAGGTCACAAGAGTACTGTATTTTACAAACCCGTTTCGTGTCAGGAAAGTAAGCACTATCGGGAGTTCAAAGACCAGGCCGAAGATAGCTGTTGTTGTTGCTATAAATGAGATGAACTTGAATATTGAATAAGTTGCAGTCACTCCTGAAATATCTGCATCCATATAAAGGAATTTAAGAAGGAGGGGCAGCATGAGGAAGTAAGAATACGCAACCCCAATGGCAAACATTAATACAGCCGCTATGATCAGGAAAAAAAACTGGCCTTTTCCAATAGATAGAGGAATTTTAATTGAATACTTTCTTGAAATAGCCCGATAAGTATAGAATGCAATAATAGGCAGGGTAAATAGCAGCCCTATTATGATAGATAGCTTAAGCTTAAGCATCATCACTTCCAGGGGAGATACATAAACCAGTTTTGCACCTTCCGGCAGGAGGTCGGTTTTCATTCTATCGATCAGGGGACCGGTAAACTGAAAGGACACGATTATGCCTGTGAGAAGAACTGCGGCTATCACAAGCAGTTTATTTCTCAGGGTCACCAGGATTGCACTTAAATTTTCAATAGCTTCTGACATAGAGAGTACCTATCCGGAAAAGCAAAAAGAAATTCAAATCTTACTACATAGAACCTTTACCCATTTCATGGATTATATCATCAACTTTCCTTTTCCTATTTTTGTTTTTTCCTTTCGGTTTTATCCAGTTTTTTTTCAATGAAATCTTTTCTATTTTTTCAGGAATTGCCACTTATTCAAGAATTGCCACTTATTCAGGAAATTAGTGTAAACAATAATTCCTCTTACATTTCCTGACCGATTATACTGGATTATTTAATGTTCGAATTATTATATAATATATAAATTATTATATTGTCGGAACCATACTATAATGATTTAAATACTATAAATATTCAGGTATGTAACTACAGGTATTATACATTTATTTCGATATGTACTTTAAGAGAGAATACAGAAGATTGTAAGATATCTGCAAGGAATACCTGCAAAAGCGCTTCCAGGTTAAGAGCGAATAATATATTTAAATATTAATATATTTAGGTACGTGTAAGTAAGCTAAGTGTAAGTAAGCTAAGTGTAAGTAAAGTATGTGTAAGTAAGAGCGTAAATACAATGGACTCACAGCAAACAGGCAATGTTAACCCCTCCACAGATGCATCCGGGAAGAATTCATACGCAACCGGTGTCCCGGGAGATTTTGAAGAACCCGTTATGGCCCACCTCTTCGAGCTCAGGAACCGGTTAGCTATCGTATTAATCTGGCTCTTTATAGGAATATTTATTTCGTTTCCATTTTCGGCTAGAGGAATGCTGTTTATCTTGAGAGAGTTCGTAGGTCCCGGCTTTATCATGTCATCATATACTCCACTTGAATGGACCTTTGCCCGCCTTAAACTCTGCCTGGTATTTTCCCTTGCAATCTCAATTCCCTTGTTCTTTTACCAGCTTTACAGGTTTGCAGCCAAGGGGCTTTATCCGCATGAAAGAAGCTTCTTCCTCAAAGTCATCCCTGCGTCTTTCCTGCTTTTCATCCTTGGGACTGCAATAGGCTACTTCCTTGTCCTGCCTGTGATGTTCAAATATATTCTCTTCTATTCGGGTGATGTGGCTACAGCACAGCTTTCAGTCCATAATACTCTCTCAGCCGTGACCACAATCCTGGCAGGTTTTGGAGTTGTATTCCAGCTCCCCCTACTCGTGGTCTTTGCAGTGAAAATGGGACTTGTACAGTACCAGACCCTCAAAAAACAAAGAATTCTTATCTACAGTGCAATTCTGGCTTTCTCCCTTTTCCTTTCCCCGGACCCTACTTTCATTGCCCAGATTCTTGTGGCGGTCTTGCTGGCAGTCCTATTTGAGTTCAGCTTGCTGCTGATCAGGCTATTTTAAGAACAAATCAGTGGTTTGGTGGAATAGATTATATCGAAAGAACTATACTCTAAAGAACTATCATGTAAAGAACTAAAGAAATATCAAAAGAACCTTCTTTTTTAAAAAATTAAAAGGGAAGACCTGTCCACAAACTGTTTTAAAAGAATTTTTATATTTGGTTGCCAATAGTAACCATCAATGATAGGTCCTAACGAACTGCTGGTGATCACAATTGCTGCCCTCTTTCTCTTTGGGCCTCAGAAACTTCCGGAGCTAGCGCGGTCTTTAGGAAGCGCAATTGGAGAATTTAAAAAAGCCCAGCGCGCCGCTGAGCTGGATCTAACTGAATTTGATGCATACACCCGAAAGTCTGGAAATAATGCCAGGGAAAAAGAGGAAGGTAAGGAGAATCTTGAAGTTAGCCCCACAGAAGACGGGAAAGAAATAAAAGATAGTGAAAATAACAATAAGGAAGCAAAACCCAATCCTCTTAGTGCACTGGAATGCAGTTCCTCTCTTCCATCCCAGGGAAAAACTCCTGAAAATTAAAACACTGGAATGAAATAAAGAAAATAACAAAGGAAATAACTTTTGATCAGGTAAAAAGTAAAATAAAAATATTAAATAATATAAAATATTCCAGATAATAATTTAAAATAAAAACTTTATATAATATGAAAAGACTTAGCCTAACTTAAAGAGATTCAGTTCAATTCACTTAGATATCCAGAAAATTTTACATTACTTATATTTTACGTTAATTATATCTCACGTTACTTATATAAGTATTAACGTCTAAATTTTACATTATTACGGAAAACGAAAAGCTTGAGGTTCATCCATGACAATAGGCCCACAAGAACTTATAATTATTTTTGGAATAGCTGTACTTCTTTTTGGGGCAAGCAAACTTCCGGAACTGGCCCGATCCATGGGAAGCTCGGTGGGAGAATTCAAAAAAGCCCAGAAAGAATCCGAAAAGAGTCTTCGAGAATTTGAAAAATCATTAAATGATCCCATCCCAGACAAAACAAAGGTGCAGGAAACAGCTGAAAAACTCGGGATTAACATAAAAGGCAAAACCGACGACCAGCTTCTTGAAGAAATCCAGAAGAATGCCGAGAGGCCAAAAGAAGTTTCAGAACCATGAAAAAGTCGGAAGTATAAGCTTTTCTTTTCACCTTATTTTTTGTTCTTTCTATTTTGCTGAAGTTTTTGTTCTTTAGAGTTTCATTTTTTTATATATGTTGAGATATTTTTTTATCGAAAAGATTTTTGAGACTCATTTTCTATAACTGTAGGCTATAAAATAGAAAAATCAACTTAGAGCTTTAAAAAGGAGGCCTTTTCTGGTAGAAATGATCAGTGAAGTTGACAGAGACGATAATTTTCTTGGCCTGCGCGCCAGGGACGAGTTTTACTCGGGGAAGCACATCCACAGGGCTTCCCAGCTTATTCTTCTTGACCCGGAAAACAGGATACTCCTTCAGAAACGTTCACCTGGAAAATACTGGTTTCCGAACCGCTATACCTATTCAGTAAGCGGAACTGTTGCAGATGAGTCCTACGAAGCCTGTATTGCGCGGGAGATGCTTGAGGAATTAGGAATCTCAGTCCCTTTCGGGAGATTGTTTAAAATCCCCTGCATCCTGGAAAATAAAGGAGCCTACCATACGATATTTTTAGGCCGCTGTTCGGAAGAGACTGCAGACCTTATCCAGTATGACCCGGAAGAAGCTGTATCCATTGCGTGGGTGGAGCTCGAAGAACTGCACAGGGCTGTTAAAACCGAACCTGACAAATACACTCCTTCCCTGAGGGCTGGGATAATAAAAATCTTTGAAGAAGGACGCGAAAACTATCATTTATAAACACCAGAGGCGCAACATGCCATAAGCTCCTGGTTTTATCTGTTGCGCACTGCTTCGCATAAATACCTTTCAAAACTCAGTTTCGTTCAATATCTTTTTTGAACCCATGTATTCTCCGACAACAGGTATATTTTCGCCACAGGCCGGGCATGTCTTTTCAGGACTTATTTCATATTTTACTACATCGAAATAACCCCGAAAGATCAAGGTTTTGCCGCATTTCGGGCAGAAGGTATTGTTGTATTTCTGCCCAGGGACATTCCCTACATAAACATACTTCATCCCTTCTTCAGTTGCGATCCTGTGGGCGTCCACGAGAGTCTCTACAGGTGTAGAATAGAAGCCCTGCATGTAGGGGTGGAAGCGCGTAAAGTGAAGGGGAGTATCCGGGCCGAGGTTTTTGTATACCCATTTGGAAAGTTCCCTGATCTCTTCAGGCGAATCGTTGTGTTCCGGGATAATCAGGTTTGTAATCTCCAGATGTATCCCAAGCTCCTTTGCAAGCCTGGACGCCTCAAGTACCGGGCCCAGTTTTGCACTGGCAATGTCGTGATAAAACTTTTCAGTGAAAGCCTTGATATCAATATTGGCGGCGTCCAGATAAGGAGCGATATGCCTCAGGGCTTCAGGAGTCATGTACCCATTTGTTACGTAAACCGTGCCAAGTCCGGCTTCTTTTGCCAGTTTTGCACCCTCAAAGGTATATTCATGCCAGATTGTGGGCTCATTATATGTCCAGGCAATGGACTTCGAGCCTGAGTAAAGTGCTCTCTCCACGAGTTCTTCCGGAAGGATATCTTTTGTATATGAGTCTTCCAGGCGGACCTGGGATATAGACCAGTTCTGGCAGTGCTTGCAGCGGAAATTACACCCTACTGTGCCTAGCGAATAAACATAGGAACCCGGATAAAAATGGTAAAGCGGCTTTTTTTCGATAGGGTCGACAGCTTCGCTCGAAACGCTGCCGTAAATAAGAGAATAAAGGTCTCCTTCCCTGTTTTCCCGGACTCCGCAAAAGCCTCTTTTTCCAGAGGCGATTTTGCACCTGTGAGCGCAGAGCCCGCAATGCACTTTATTGTCTCCAATTTTCTCATAGAACATGGCTTCTTTTATCACAACAATCCCCATTTAGTGAATTGTTTTTTTGGGTAATAACGGTTACTGTTAAAGATTTCTTAATAAATTTTCCCCATTATTCAGGAAGCAGGAAAAAATACTCATTTTTGTTATAAAAACTAATTTCATATATACATAATAATTTCGTATATACGAAACTTTTAAATAAATGCTTTTACATTTTGAGTTTAAGAATAAAATTAGGTTACACTAAATTTCTATGGTGATAGAAAAATGACAGAGAGTACTGATAATACCCTGAACATGCTGGAAATAGGGCAGAGGGCCCGTATAATCCAGGTAAAAGGCAAGGGAAGTTCCCGTAAGAGGCTTCTGGATATGGGGATGGTACCCGGAGCAGTCCTGAGCGTTAGCAAAAAAGCTCCACTTGGAGACCCTCTGGATTTTAAATTGAAAGGATACAACCTCTCCCTGAGAAAGGAAGAAGCAAAAATGGTATTTGTTGAAGTACTGAGGGATTAATTTGTCCGCATTGATGCCGCTTACAATGCTTTCAGAAGGAAATGGCTGCAGGGTTAAAGAAATTCGGGCAGGCCAGAATCTCAAAAGAAGGCTCGTGGAGATGGGTTTTACGCCTTCGTCTCCCATCCGGCTTATAGGATGTGAAAGAGGACGCCTACTCGTTAATGTGAACGGAGTTCGTTATGCTCTGGGAAGAGGTATGGCGATGAAGATAATAGTAGAACCCGATTCATTTGAAGGTGCAGGACTTGGCTAAGGATAAGATCAGGGTTGCACTTACTGGAAACCCCAATGTAGGAAAGACAACTGTTTTCAATGCAATTACCGGAGCTAAGCAAAAGGTAGGAAACTGGCCTGGGGTAACAGTCGAGAAAAAAATAGGCATTAAGGAGTATGCAGGGCATTCTCTTGAAATTGTAGACCTGCCAGGGACCTACAGCCTCACAGCCTATTCTGCAGATGAAATTGTTGCCAGAGACTATATCATTGAAGAAAAACCCGGTATTGTAGTACAGATTCTCGATTCGATGAACCTGGAACGCAACCTCTACCTGAGCACTCAGTTAATGGAAATGGACACAAAGCTTATCTTCGCTCTTAATATGTCTGACCTTGCTGAAAAGAGAGGGGACAAAATAGATCTCTCAATGTTTGAGAAACTCCTGGGAGTTACGCTGGTCAGGACAACAGCAAGCGAAGGTGAAGGAATTAATTCCCTGCTTGACGCCATTATCTCAAAAGCAAGTTCAGATATGTCCTCCTCCCATAAGATTGGATATGGGGAGGAAATAGAAGACAGGATCAGCATTCTTGAAAAGATTATCTCTGAAGATAAGGCTCTGGTAAGCAAATATCCCTCAAGGTGGTTGAGCATTAAGCTGCTTGAGGGTGATGAAAATGCTTTTTCAAAGCTTTCTTCGTCAAGCATACAGCCTGTTGTTGAAAGGTTCCTTTCAGGTCTGGACCTTGAAGAATATGAAGCCGAAATGGCTGATAAGCGTTACGAATTCATAAGCAAGATCCTTCCTCAGGTAGGAAATACCTGCGTTGAAGATGTATCAGCCTCCGACATGATCGATAAGGTAATTACTAACAGGTATCTGGGAATCCCTATATTTCTCAGCCTGATGTGGGGTATGTTTGAACTGACCTTTACCTTCGCAACCCCTTTCATGGAACTTATTGATATGTTCTTTGCTTTCCTTGCTGAAGTGATAGCTACTAACCTGGAGACTGCCTGGCTGGCATCCTTGCTGGGAGACGGAATCGTTGCAGGCGCAGGCGCAGTTATGTCCTTTGTACCAAACATATTCATCCTGTTTTTCCTGCTAGCTTTGCTTGAAGACAGCGGGTATCTGGCAAGAGCCGCTTTTATAATGGACAGGCTAATGCATTCAATGGGAATCCAGGGAAAATCCTTTATCCCGATGCTTATGGGGTTTGGGTGTACAGTTCCGGCTGTGATGGCTACCCGTACCCTTGAAGATGAAAAGGACCGCCTGATTACAATGCTTGTTACGCCTTTCATGTCCTGCGGAGCCAGG
Organism: Methanobacteriota archaeon; assembly: GCA_030054735.1. Classification (GTDB taxonomy): domain Archaea; phylum Halobacteriota; class Methanosarcinia; order Methanosarcinales; family Methanosarcinaceae; genus Methanosarcina. The sequence goes on from JASGVX010000037.1 coordinate 30,471, forward strand.
ATACCTGTCTACGTGCTGCTTGCCGGGACTTTTTTCGGAAGACAGGCAGGATCCATAATTTTCGGGCTTTATGTACTTGGAATAATTGTAGCCATCCTATCTGCCAGGCTGTTTAGAACCTTCATTTTCAAAGGTACGCCTTCTTCCTTTATCATGGAACTTCCTCCTTACCACAGGCCTTCACCTGGCAATTCTATTAAATATATGTGGAACCAGGGCTCCCTTTATCTCAAGAGGGTGGGCTCTGTAATCGTTGGAGGAGTAGTTGCCATCTGGCTTCTTGCATATTTCCCGCAAGGAGTTGAATACGGAAGTGCAGAAAGTTACATAGGCAGCCTTGGAAAACTGATCGAGCCTCTTGTATCTCCGCTTGGGTTTGACTGGAAGATTGCAATTTCCCTGATTTTTGGGTTTGTTGCTAAAGAGGTTGTGATTGGATCCCTGGGAACTCTCTACGGCACCGGGGCAGATGAAGGGATGCTGTCTTCGGTTCTTCTAGCGGACCCCGTCTTCACACCTGCTGTTGCACTCGGGCTTATGGTGTTTACCCTTCTTTATGTACCCTGTATAGGAGCAGTTGCAGTAATAAAAAAAGAATCCGGCTCCTGGAAATGGATGCTTTTTTCAGCAAGTTATTCGACTGCAGTGGCGTGGATCCTGTCCTTTGTAACAGTAAAGATTGGAAACATAATATTTGTATGAGGTGGTAAGGCAAATGGAAAACAAGAATAAAACTCTGACCTATTTTACTCTTCTCTGGGGGGTAACATACCTTGCATTTGGAAGCTTCCAGGTCCTGAAAGGCTTTGGACTTTTGCCACTTGACTTTATCTCCCAGGACCTTGTCCCCCCGGAGATTGCTGGGGGACTGGTGCTGGTAATAGTAAGTGCGGTCTACTTATACGGAACCATAGAATTTTCAAGAGCTTCCTTTGAAGGAAAAGCCTATGCATATGTGGGAATTGTACTTTCCCTGCTCTTTGGAGGGCTGTATTTTTTGACTTTTATTGCCGATCTTATTAATGCCTGGGTACTGGCAGCTGACGGATTTGAGGAGTGGACCCCCATTTCTGGAATTAAACCTGCACTCTACCTTGGCCTGCTTTCTCTTATAGTATACGCTGCTTGGGAAAAAACACTAAGGTTACAGGATTAAGAAGCAATTAGAGAATAGAAAAAATTGGAGATATGGAGAAAACAGACATGGTACTCGGATACATGTATGTGTTAAAACAGATAGCAGAAGTGGATAAGAAAGGAAATATGTCTTTCAATGAGATATCTGGACATTTGAAAATGAGTACGCAGCAGCTTAGAGGCTTACTCGATATAATGGAAGGAATGGGACATGTTGAAAAAGTTATGGACAACCAATCTGTCTTTTCCTCTCCCTGCAATGCTTCCTGCAAAAGGTGCGGATGTTGCGGGTTTTTAGAAAAACCTTCCGTTTCAACAGCTATGGTTTACAGGCTGACAGAGAAGGGAAGGAGAGTATGTCACAATCAGACAGGCTGAATCTGAAAAAATCCTGATGAATAAAAGCCGGAAATTTCAAAACCTGAATACAATCTTCCTGACCTTAAAGTTGTATAAACAGATCAGAAAAAGAACAGGATCAAAAAGCGAATAGAACCAAAAAACAAGACCAATACGAGAAACAAAAAACGAGAACTGAAAACATACTTTAAAACTTTAAGACAACAGGTGAAAAACAGGTTTTAAAAATATTTCGGTTTAGCGGAAAGGAAGTATGATCTGTATTTACCGGAAGCAATCCGCATCATGCAGGGTTTTTGTCGAAACTGAACGCTACAGGATGATCGTCAGATCTGTTTTTGTTGATGCCTGAATGGACGGAATTAATGTAAAGGACAAACCAGTCTTGATCATTGCCGAAGTGATATTGATGTATTTTACCGTTCAAGAAGTCAAAACCTTGCTGAATAAGCTAATTCCGAATTTCCCAGGGCAAGAAATGCTTCTGGAAGTAATAAGCCCGGACATCGTAAAGATGAGAAAGCAATATGATGCGGTCGGAAAAATGGATGTTAAGTTTCGATGGGGAATAAAAAGCAGCCAAGAGGAAACCTACAGTAAGCAAATTAGAGTGGTCAATGAGCGGAACTACTTTGATTGCCACAAAGACAGGTGGGGCCGGCTGTGTTGGCTGGTTTTTATTCCTTCTTTTAAAAACCGTTTCAATAACAGGGTAGTCTATTTGCAATTTACTTGATGACCAGCATCCTCTTGAATATTGCCGGGTCATCGTTTTACAATGTATAATTGCCAGTATGATATACATCGCGCTAGGAAAGTAATTAATATTATAAAAAGGACGTGATAAAAAGAGAAAATTTTCAGAAAAACTACAGGAATAAAGTACAGAATACGGTTATGATGCCATTTTATTGATCCGACATGATAAAAGAAACGCGGGTCTGAACAGGTTAGCGTATGCTATCAACCGTAATACAAAATATTTACAAATTTTAGGAATAATTTCCAAAAATTGACATAAAGAGGGTTTATTATGGAAAAATCACACTTGATCTTCAGTAATCAATGGCAATTGAGAAAAATTCCTGCCATGCTATTGACAGTGTCAATTATTATTTCATTACTTTCAGCCACTGCATATGCGTGCGATTCGATTGTAGAAAACTGCACCAGCAGCACAAACATCAACTGTGCGTCAGGCAACGCATTCCAGGCAGATAAGGAAAAAACTGCCGTGTCTTTGTTCGCCGGAGGCTGCGGAACAGAGTCTGATCCGTACCAGATAGCAACTGCAGAACAGCTTAACAGAGTTCGATGCCATTTGGACAAAAACTTTATTCTGATTAATAATATTGACCTGTCCGGCTATGAGAACTGGGAACCCATAGGTACTTTCCAGCCTTTGTCCGACAAACCGGAAGATGAAGATACTCCGGATCCTGAAGTAGCTTTTACCGGTACCTTTGACGGTAACGGATATACTGTTTCCAACCTGAGCATCTATCAGCCGGAGGGCATGGCAGTTGGCTTGTTCGGGTGCTTGGTCGGAGATGAGGAAAATCCAAGTTCCATATCCAACCTGAAAATGAAAAATGTGGATGTGACTGGAAATGCTTTTGTGGGTGGCATGCTCGGCGTTCAATGTTTGAAAGGTAACTTGGAGCGCCTAAGTTTAACCGGTGATCTAAATACAATTCGAGGCAACGCCAATGTAGGTGGCATTGTGGGCGGCAGCCTGAGTGATATGAAAGACTGCAACGCTGCGGCGGACATCGTGCTCCGAGGTGATGGTGCGAACCACGCGGGTGTTTTGAGCGGTGGACTCGAAGACGGTTCGTTGCTCAACTGCACGGCGACAGGAGGCACGGTGACGGTGGAAGGAGACAATATCTATGGCGTGGGCGGCCTGGCCGGCTGCGTAATTGAGGGAAAGGCGGCCACCAACTGCCATGCAAACGATGTGACCATCATAGCTCTGGGTGAAAACAATGCCATGATCGGCGGATTATTGGGGCATACGGGAGCTTCTAACGCGGATCATAAAACCCAGGTGACGGGCTGCTCGTCTGGTGTCACCATTATTGTGTCTGACAGCACGAACCGGGTCGGCGGGCTGGTGGGCAGCGGGTTTTACCTGGAGCAATATAAAGAGTACTACCCCGTGCCAACCATGTACAGGATCGCGAATTGCAGCACCTCGGGCAGGATAATCGGTGGCTTTGAATCCATAGGTAGTATCGCAGGCTATTCACATAATTCTATAATAGAAAACTGCACCAGCACCATGACCACCTACCGTGCGTCGGAGAACGTACCTCAGGTAGGGAAGGAAGAAACAGAAACGTCGACCCCAACAACCGGAATACTGGTAGTAGCGCATGGATCAGATGAAGATGAGTGGAACCAGCCGGTGCGGGACGCTGTAGAAGGTATTGATTGTCCGTATCCTGTAGAATTGGGTTTCCTGGAGTTTGTTGAAGGGGAAGATATCAGTACGGCAATTGCCAGTCTGGAAGATCAGGGTGTTGAACACATCATCACTGTTCCGATATTTGTGGCCTCGGCTTCAGATCATATTGAAGAAATTAAATACATAGTGGGAATCCCCAGTTCCATCACAGAAGAGGAAGCAGATGAAGAGGATCTGGAAGTAGTTTCGCACAGTGCCGAGATTGAAATGAGATTGGCCATGGATGACCACCCCCTGGTAGCAGAAATTCTAGGTGAACGTATTGCAACGGTTAGCCAGCAGTCAGATCAGGAAATCGTGGTACTGGTAGCTCACGGTACCTCCACAGCGGAAGACCTGGCAGTCTGGAAAAATAACCTGGCTTCTTTAGGGAAGCAGCTTAAAGAGAGCTTTCAATTTTTGGATGTCGACTACGGCTTCGTGGCGTTAGGTGAACCGAATGCCAGGGCAGTGGTAGAAGCACATCTAGCGGAAAATCCAGGAGCTTCCATTATTGTTATGCCGGTGATGCTTTCCGAAGGCACATTCACAAGTACCAAGATTCCTGAAGTGTTGTCCGGATTAACTTACGTATATCCGGAGGAAGGACAGCGTTCTTTACTGCCCCATGATAAGATTTCTCAGTTGATTGTTGCCCGTGCCTGTGATGCCATTGGGGTTTTTGCGGGCGGAAACGGAACTGAAGAATTCCCCTATCAGATAGCAACACCTGAGCAGCTTGACCGGGTGCGATACTATCTGGACAAGCACTTTGTCCTGATAGCAGATATCGATCTCAGCAAATATGGAAATTGGACACCCATCGGAACCTTTGATGAAAATCTTTTCGAGAACAACGGCCATAGTGATATTGCCTTTTCCGGTACGTTTGACGGCAACGACCACACCGTCTCCAATTTGACTGCAACTCACCAGAATCTTGTCGGTATCGGCCTGTTCAGTGTGGCATCCTCCGATGCTGTGATTAAAAACCTGACTGTGGAAAATGCCTCGGTTATCGGCTACATGTCAACGGCAGGCATTATAGGCCATAACTGCGGCTCAGTGGAAAATCTGGCGCTTAAGGGTGAAAATACGATCTCCGGTGTCAACTTCATCGGCGGCATTGTTGGCGGACACGTATTTGGAAGTGTTAAGAACTGCACGGTTGAAAATGTAATGATTAACGTGCTGGACGATAACGACTTTTCAAGCGGGTGCATCATCCAGCACGATGTGGAAAATCCGGCACTAATCGAAGACTGCTCGGTCAAGTTTATAATGAACACATCCAACGCCACACACATCGGCGGGCTCCCAGGCATGGGACCTTACTATATGAGAATGGAAACAGTGTTTTCCATCAATAATTGCAGCGCGGTTGGTCAAATAAACGTAGAAGCCACTCCAGGTGTGATTGCCGGACGCGCAGAGAACTGTACCATAGGCAGTGAAATCAGCCGTGCCGTAAACTTAGATGGTAATTCCCTCCAGGAAAAGATTGGAACCACCGATAGAATGTACGAAAGCTCCGACCAGCCGGAAAGTGTGGAAGACCTTTCCGTCTGGGCAAATAGTGGCAACGGTAGCTTTGAATCTCTTGTCAATTATGTAAACGACGATGCACTAAGTGGCGTTTGGAACGCCGCATCTTCCTCTGAGATGGCACAGATGATGGCAAGAATGTTTGGCATGAATGTCACTGACGGCGCATCTCTAAAGGCAATGTTTGCAAATATGGCAGCGGCTCCAGCAAATAATGGTACACAGATCTACCTGATAGAATTTAGTAATGATTACAAGACCATCGATTTTTGTGATCAGGAAGGCAATGTCATCGAGTCTCACCCTTACACCTTTGTGGAGAACAACAACAATCTGGGAATCTTGGCCGGAGAGACAACCTATGTATTCAAGGCGGATGACGATGCTGGTGTGCTGACTTATATTGCAATGCACGAACCTCACTTTGACGAGAATATGGACAAAACCACCATGCCCTCCCACATCCACTTCTACTATGCCGAAACGAAGGATACGCTGGGAACTTACAAACCGGACAGCGTAACGCTTAGCAGCTGGATGCCGACTATACTACAGAGAGGCGATGAATTCAGTACGGTTGATAGGGTGGCTATGCTCGAATGCCTGTTTGGCATCGATAACGCTGATGAAGAGCTGGCTGCCGATATAGGAATATTAGTAGTAGCCCATGGATCAGATGAAAATTGGAACCAGCGTGTACGTGAATCAGTAGCAGAGGTTGAAGTTCCTTATCCAGTAGAATTAGGCTTTTTGGATACGGAAACTGAAAATATATCCAGAGCCGTGCAGGAACTGGAGGAAAAGGGGGTAAAACGAATTGTGGCTGTACCGATTTTCGTTTGTTCTGCTTCTAGCCACATGGAAGAAATAAAATACATGCTCGGTTTGCCCAGCTCACTGGACGATGCAGCAGCACAAGAAGAAGGTTTGGATAGAATCGAAAAAACTGCCATTGTGGACTTGACTCCAGCTTTAGATGATCATTTATTGATTGCCGAAATTCTCAATGAAAGATTGAAAAACCTTAGCCAGAATTCTGAGAAAGAAATAGTGGTTCTGGTTGCTCACGGTACAGCTGATCCGGAAAATCTAGCTGTCTGGCAAGAAAAGATGGCATCCCTGGGGGATAAACTGCAGCAAATACAGGGATTCAAGCAAGTATGTTACGGATTTGTGGGGGCTGGAAAACCCAACATAAGAACCGTGGTCGAAGAGGTGAAAAATAATAACCCTGACTGCACAGTTATTGTAATGCCTGTTATGTTGAGTGAAGGGGTTTATACTGACAGTAAAATACCCACCAGCCTGGAGAGTATGACCTATCTGTACCCCGAAGCCGGGCAAAGGGCGCTATTGCCTCATGCCAATATAGCCCAATATATTGCATTTTGTGCCAATGATGCGATCATAGGAGACATAAAACTGCAGGAATCAGGACAGACATATGTGGTTCGGTATTCCGATGTTGCGCTTGAGGAAGGGGGAAAAGTTTGCGTTTGCGGTTCCTTTGCTTATCGGGCTATGCAGGAAGCGCTCAAGGTTTTAAGCCCTGGTGCTGTTGCTGAGTGCAGGCGTTTTACAGTAGTCGGACCAAACTCGGAGGGCACTGAGGCTGCACTGCAAACAATACTGGCTACTGGCAGATACTGTCTGGAAAAACGGCCTCATAATGAGGATTATTATAGTTATCAGATTAATGATCGTAACAACGGCAGGACATTGACAATAAAAGCGTGTCACGAGGTATTTCCGGAGAACTTCTATGCCTTAAAAAGTAAGATCAAAAATAATACCGCAACCTCTGAGGAAATAAAGACTTTTCAAGCTCTCCGGGTTCAAGTGGTGGAAAAATTGCGCTGGGAGGATGCCGATAATTTGTTAGTAATAGAGGAAAACACCGTTGAATCCGATGAGAAGCTGAAGGCGTCAACACCACTCTATAGAGAATTATGGATGTTTCTTCAGGTTTATTGGTGGAGGTTTCTATCCTGAGTAGTATGCTTTGACATCAACTATGCGGCAGACAACAGACAGCGTACATGAAAGCAAAGATAACTAAGGAATGGTGAAAATTTGATTTCAAACACTTATACCCAATATTGTCATTAATGGTATTAGGAAGTGCAATTATAGAGCCATTAACAAAGTGAAAATTTGAAGTCATATTTCAACTATTCCTAAGTACTTTTTCAGGCAGAAGCAGTACGCTGTCTGAACCCGCACCAGAATAAAACGCAGAGCAGCTTAACTATGTGATGTATTAAATTATCCTGTGTTTATGCCTCTATTTATATTGAATTTACACAAATTTGTAGTGTTGCGTCAATCTTTATAAATTTAACGATTCTGAATAGCTGCAATTGAATTCATACGATATTTTGCTGCTGACGCGACACTAGTCAGGAATTGCAGAATGAAACACATGGAAAATTCAAGAATGGCTGCTTTTCTAAGCTCGTTATACTACTCTGACAGCACTTATTCTGTCGAGTGGGCTATTTTTTCGCAAGAGAAACTGATATCATGGTGTGTAGCACATGTTGATATTTTCGTATTTTGGCACCAGGCTCTACAATGTCAGTCAGGGATTTAAAAGAGCTCATCACAAAGGATACATTACCACAAATAATGTAGCCCGGAAAGTGAGAGTGAACATTTGAGGATACCATGCCATTTGTGTCCCAGGTCACCTTCCTGCATTCAAAAATCAGCAGAATTTACTCAGAGATCTCTGGCGTGAAATGAAATTTTTTTGTACACAAAAAAGGTTTTATACTACAAATAACTTTCTATATCTAAACTATATTTCATGTAACAGTAAAATTTTCGTATATCCGAAAATTATAAATAGGTACCAGCGTATTATAGATATGTGGAAAAGATTAGTAAGTCAAATAGACTGTGCAAGAAAATAAAAATCTGAAAAAAATCGGGAAAACTATAACAGGCTGGAATTATGTGTTCGGAAAACGTCCGGCTCTTAGCCAAAAAAACATCATTTAAAGCTAGTGTTGTGTCAGTCATCAAGGATTATACGATTTTGTATTGTTGTAATCGATTATATACGACATCTTAACTCTGACGCTACACTAGGCGGAATCTTAAGCTGAATGGAAATGACATTTATAAAAAATAGGAGGTGAAAACAAGAACAGGTGAAAACAGAACAGAGTTCAAAAGCAGGAAACAGTATAATCTGAACTGAGTGCTGGCAAATCTACCACAATTGACAAAGATACAGGATCAAAAATGAGAACAAAATAAAGAGTATTTAATACTCTAAGACAACAGGTTACGCAATCCAGGCTTTTGGACTCTTCCATATCAACGGAAAGGAAGAGCAGGATAGGGTGTCTCCTCCTGACCTGAAAAACTCCCGAAAACAACTCCTGAAAATTTCTGTCCTGCATCCTTTTCCGTAAAAAATGCAGAACTTACGGGCATTTGAAAAGCCAATTATTTGTTTGAAGAGTGAACTATTTTCAGTAGCAACTATCTAATATGTAGGTGCAAAGAATCATATGCTTCTTTTTTCCTTTCAACTGTTCGCATCTCCAACTGTGATACCATAGGAAGAAGTCTAATTCGCGATTACCAAAATGGTAATGTCAAATGGAATATAAACTTGAAGAAATCGAAAGAGATTATATCCTCCTTTCGGCAGGTCGACATTTATTCTACATAATTTTTGTTGATGCCTATTTTGAAACGCATATGAAATTCTTCGAATAACAGGCACAAAAATGAAAGTACTTGGAAGCACTTTCATGCTAAATATACATAGTATTTGTACGTAACTTCTAGGTTTACATTTTATCAATTATTAATATCTCATACTCAATTATTAATATCTCATACTAAACTTTTATGAAAAAATGACCCAGATATATATATGTGGTGATAGTTGAGCCAGATGTTAACCTGAGTTCCCAAAATTTAAGCGCATAAATCTAATTTCACTAATCTACTATGTCAGATGATTGTTATTTTAAATTAGAACTTATTATTTATGCGCTTAAGTTTAAGCACATAATTAGATATCAGAAGAACCTTGTGCGCTTAAAAAGGCGGAAGTTAGGGTTAACCAACTTTCAAACTCATTTCTAGCTAGGGAATACCATAAAACTACATCAAGAAAAATTTTCTGATTTTTAATGTCGACCTGCCGAATGTAGGTTTAATTATCTCACATTTCAGGCTGTCTCAAAAATAAAGTTAATTGAGCCTTTGCCAAAATTGTTAACAATACTTTAAATGTAAAAAAAATGTCTAAAATTGCTTATTTTATCACAAAATTATATTTAGTACCTTTAAAATTGAACTAGGATTTACGCACTTGAAATGTAAAATCAGATACATGCGGGCTCGTCAACATTATTTGAGTTTATACAGTTAAGTCATTCCGCTCGTGGTTTTCAATTCAACTGCGTAAGTCCTATGAACAATAAAATGCCACTGAACACGGAATCCCGATAAATAACCTAATTAATGATGTATATATTTTAAAAATTAGCATTTAGTATAATCTTTTTTAATAAATCTCATAAAATTATAAATATTAATTATGTGTTAAAAATTTAAACAGAATTTTTTTCTATTTTATAAGAAGAAAAATAATCATAATTATAATTAAGGATTTAATATTATACTAAATTGGTCTTAAATCATCTTAAATAATTTTTTTACAAAATATATATTACAACCAAATATTATTGAAAAATAAGGAATTTGATGGAAAATGGCAAAACCTCAATTCTATAGTAGTGCCAATTTTTTCCACTACAAGGTTAATTTATGTCTAAATTTCTCTATTTTAAGTGGGTTTGTTTTTAAAGTTAACGTATCTCATTAGCCAATTGTAGAAATGGTTTGAGTTTTGAGACAGCCCGATTTAATCATTTTGTGTTTAATCCTCGATATTCCTATCTTTTTTAATAACTATTTTCCTATCTTTTTTAATAACTATTCAGCCTATATAAAACAACATCAATAGCCATCTTTACCTACATTCAATAAACAATTTCTGTACTTTGAGTTTCTTTGACTGCTGGCTATTGACTGCGTTTTCTCATTGTTCATAAGTTAATTCTCGGTTTCCTTGTTTTCACAGAATCAATATCAATAGAGATGTTTTGATAGGCTGAATAGTTACCTTTTTTATTACCATTACACAACCGCCTTTCCACATAAGCACAATTCTTAGATAGCTACAATTATATGCTTTTCCTGCATAAACGAATATAAATATAGAAAGATATTCGGCATACAAAAAAGAGTTCGAGTTTTATGACTACAGAAAGAGATGAAGACTACCTGAAGATTATCGCCTCAATCGTGGAAGAAAAAGGATACGCAAAAGTTAAAGATGTAGCGAAAGAGCTTGGACTCGTCCCCTCTACTGTAACAGGCATGTTTAAAAAGCTGGATAAAAAAGGCTATATAAATTATGAAAAGTATGGCGGAGTAACCCTTACTGGAAAAGGGACGGAAATTGCCAGAAAGACCAGAGAAAAATACAGCATGCTCAAAGAATTTCTCATGCACCTTGGGCTTGATGAAGAGACGGCAGAAGAAGACGCCTGCAAGATTGAGCATATACTTGACCCAAAAACAGCGGAAATCCTGAAAAAGTTTCTGGAATTTACGAATAAAGATGATGAGTCAAAAATCTGGATAGAGCATTTCAGGTATTTTGTCCAGACCGGAGACTATATACACTGCAACCCTTAAAATAGAGAGGAATGCCCCAGCAAAAAATAATGAGGAACAGGAACTTCCGGCAATGAAATTCCTGCCTCTCTGAGTAAAAATTACTTCTGTTCCAATAATTCATATCCCCTGCAAAACTCAGTCTACTTTCCACGAAAAAACAATCCTTGACCCATCTTCCATGTCAAGTGTGCGGAAGACTTCAAGTCCGTAGCTCTCCAGCATCTTTATGTATTCGTTAAAGGGGACGCTGTTTTCAAAACTATAGCCTGAACCTCCTTTTTTCACATCTTCAAAGGTCCAGAGGTTCCAGTCAAGGCTGAGGAGAGGGCTGGACTTCATATTCTCATCAGGGACCTGCCTGGTTACAAAAACTCCTCCAGGTTTTAAGGCTCCGGCAATCTTGGGGATAAGGGAAGGAACTTTTCCTCCAGGGTTAAAGGAAGAGAAAATAAGGTCGTACTCGTCTCCTATTTCATCTTTAAAAAAGTCTCCCTGAATAATATCGACTTTTGAAGACCCATATTTATCTATGAAATACCTTGTTTCTTCAGTAACAGGAGGAAGGTCAAAAACAAAAGCCTGAAGGTCTTTATTCAGTTCTGCAAAAGCTATTGCATATAACCCATGTCCTCCTCCAAGGTCAAGCATCTTTTTGACATTTGTAAAATCAACGTTTTCCATGACTACCCTGACCGTTTCCTGAAGCAGGCCACTGCGCGCGTTTTCAGCCATGCAGTGGACAATTTCCCCAAAAAATGCCCCTTTTTCGACAATATCAGGCCCCTGCTTCATAATTTGCGGAAGACGGGCCCAGCGTTCAATATTCCTGAGCCTTTCGGCAAGGTAATGCTGCTGAGAAAATAGAGAGCTTTCAAGAAGATAAGTTGCACTGAGTTCAGAGACCTGGTAAACTGCTCCGGCATTTTTTGTCCAGGAGTTATGCTTCTGAGGCCCATTTTCGGATACTCCTTTATCTTCGCCTTCACCTTTTTGCGCAGTCTGCGCCTTCTCCTCTTCCTCATGCACCCCTTCCTCAAACCTGTCAAGGAGCCCCAGGCTGTGGAGAGACTCACAGAAATGAGGCATGAGCAGAGGGTCACAGCCAAGCTTTTCAGCCAGGGCCCCGGCAGATAACGGAACCTTAAGAGCTTCAAAAGCCCCGAGCTCAAAAGCCGTAGCAATTAGCCTGCACTCTCTCAAGCCCTGGATAGAGGAATCAAAGAGCTTGAAAAGTCGGTCTGGGTCTACCTCAGGCTTTTGCATCAGGTCAACAGGTATTTTAGTTTGGTTCTCTACTTTATTTCCTACACCATTGGCTTTCATTTCCATACCATTTCTCCTTTAGCATATATTTTCTGTTCATTTTCTTTTACTTATCTTTTTGATCCGATAAAATCTAATGTACAGATTATAATTTAGAGCATACAATTGAACAAAAGTAAGCTAGAATTATAAAAATTAAATAGAGACGGGCAAACCAGGGTTAGAGAATTTCAGCACTGCAGCACTACCTGAAACCGACAATTTTTCCTTCCTCCATAAAAGCGATTTTATCACTCATCCATTCCACTACCTGCATATCGTGCGAGATAAATAGAAAACTGATCTCATAATCAGTTTGTAGTTTTTTTAGAAGAAGAAGTATCTGGGCCTGGACAAGCGGGTCAAGCATGGATGTGGGCTCATCTGCAACTATGAACCCTGGCTTCAGACCAAGTACCCTGGCTATTGCAACCCTCTGAACCTGGCCCCCGCTCAGTTCTCTGGGATAGCGAAATAGCAGTTCCTCACTCAGGGAAACGGCCTCAATAAGCTCCTGAACCCGGCCGCGCTCTTCATCCTTTCTGCAGAGCCTGTGAAGCCTCAGGGGCTCAGCGATGGCATCATAGATTTTCATCTTCGGGTTAAGGCAGGACTCCGGGTTCTGGAAAATAATCTGCATTTTTGTCCCGAGACTCTTCAGGGCACTTCCTTTGAAGCCTGAGATGTCCTGCCCATCAAAAAGAACCCTGCCAGCGCTTGGCTCCAGCAGCCTCAAAACCGTTTTCCCAAGAGTAGATTTCCCGCAGCCACTTTTTCCTATAAGCCCAAGGGTTTCCCCTTTATCAATCTCAAAACTGACCCCATCAACCGCCCGGTGGATCTCTTTTTTGAACAGACCTGAATAATAGTATTTTTTCAGGTTTTCTACCTTCAACAGTGCCATATTTCCTCCTTTTCACATCCGATAACAGGCTGTGCATTAAGGAGAGGTTGTTCTAAAGTTTCTTTTCTCCTTTCCTTTTCTGAAAGGAAGCAACGGGTAAAGCCTTCCCCATCTGGCCCCAGAAGTGGAGGATGGACACGTGAGCAGGCATCAAAGCGGAAACTGCAGCGTGGATGGTACCTGCAGCCCGATGGAGGAGAAACGAGGCTTGGAGGCTGCCCCAGAACTGTCCTGAGACCTTTTCCAGGAAGTGAGTGCAGCAGGTCAAGGGTGTAAGGATGTTTTGGCTTAGAAATTACCGCTTCTGCTTTTCCGATTTCAACAATTTCTCCTGCATACATGACTGCAAGCCTGTCCGCAAGACTTCCAGCAAGATCAAGGTCATGTGTGATAAGGAGCATGGAAGCATTTTCTTTGCGGACAAGCCCGACAATCAGTTCTGCTATCTGAACTTTCATATCCTGGTCAAGCCCCTTAGTAGGCTCGTCTGCTATCAGGAGTCCGGGCCTGAGGGCAAGACCTATTGCGACCATAACCCTCTGAAGCATCCCGCCGCTGAACTGGTGGGGGTAGTCGTTTTTCCTCAAAGAGCTTATTCCTACAAGCTCGAGCATATCTCCGGCTTTCTTTTCAGCTTCCTTTTTTCCCATGCCTTCGTGGTAGCGGTAGATTTCTGCAATCTGCCTGCCTGTAGAAAGGACAGGGTTGATGCAGGCTGAAGGGTTCTGGAGCATTATTCCTATTTCCTTTCCCCGAAAGCGCCTCATTTCCTTTTCAGGCAGGGAAAGGAGATTCGTACCTCTGTAGACGATTTTTCCATCAAGTTTTGCATTCTCTGAGAGCAGCCTCAAGACAGCTTTTCCGAGAGTGGTTTTTCCACATCCGGTCTCCCCGATAAGCCCCAGAATTTCTCCATCTCTGACCTCAAGGGAGATGCCTTCATTGGCTTTTACAATGCCTTTCGAGGTTTTGAAAGAAACGTTCAGGTCTTCTATTGAGAGCAGTGCAGAACTCACCCTGCGAGCACCTCCTGGCTTACAGGCTGCCCGGAACTTTCCCTCAACCCGTCTCCTGCAAAGTTGAATGCAAAGACTGTGAATATGATCATCAGGCCTGGGAAAAAGGTGACATGGGGAGCTGTACGGAGATATGGGACCCCGGATTTGAGCATGGAGCCCCATTCCGGGACAGGAGGCTGGATCCCCAGACCGAGGAAGCTCAGGGCTGAAGCAAAGATTATAACGTGTGCGATTTCAAGAGTCCCAAGAACGATTACAGGTTGTATGCAGTTTGGAAGGATATGTTTTCGCATAATGTAGAAACTTGAAGGCCTGAGAGCTCTTGCAGCTTCCACAAAAGCCCTCTTTCTTAGAGAGAGTACCTGCCCGCGTACAAGCCTGGCATAAGCAGGCCAGTGGGTTAAGGAAAGGGCAAGGACAACACTCGAAAAGCCCGGGCCGAGCAGCCCTGCAATCACAAGGGCAAGGATGATATTAGGAAAAGCCATCACGATGTCCACTCCTCTCATTATAGCTTCATCAAGCAAGCCCCCCCTGTACCCTGAAAGCAGACCTATAGCCGTTCCTGTAACAGACGTTGCTGCAACTACAAGAATTCCGATTCCAAGAGAAATGCGCGTACCGTAAATGACCCTTGAAAAAATACAGCGCCCAAGTTCATCTGTCCCAAAAGGGTATTCTGAAGAAGGAGACAGAAGCCTGTTCTCAAGCCTCTGGGCAAAGGGGTCATTAGGAGCGATTTTTGGGGCAAAGAGTGCAAAAACGCAGAGGACAGCAATGAGCAGGAGGCCTGAGACTGCAAGCCAGTTCTTTCCAAACTTCCCTATATTCAGCCTTTTTTCAGCCAGGCATTCCTTTTTGGCAATCTTTATTTTTTCAATCATGTCTGTCATATCTTATCCTCGGGTCAAGAACTGCATACAGGAGATCAACGGCAAGGTTGGAGAGGGAAAAGAGCACCGCTATAAAAAGGACACAGCCCTGGATCATGGAAAAGTCCATAGCAAAAATCGAGTCAACAAGTAGTTTTCCGATGCCGGGCCAGGAAAAGATAGTTTCCACGATCACGGCTCCTCCAAGAAGGTAGCCAAACTGCATTCCTGCAAATGTAAGAACCGGGAGAAGAGCATTTTTCATGGCATGCCTGATAAGGACGGTACCTTCGTCAAAACCCCTGGCGCGGGCAGCCACAATATATTCCTGCCCCATAACTTCAATAAGGCTTGCTCGGGTAAGCCTTGCAGTAACAGCAGCCATTGAGGTTCCAAGAGTAAAGGCAGGTAGGACAAAATGTTTAAGGCTTCCGTATCCGAAACTGGGAAACATTTGGAGTGTCAGGGCAAAAAGCCAGATCAGTAGAAGCCCAAGCCAGAAGTTAGGAATAGAAACTCCTAAGAGGGAAACAAACATGCAGCCGCTGTCAAGCAGGGTATTTTTTCTGAGTGCGCTCAGAACCCCCGCAGGCAGGGCTATCATGAGAGAGACCAGGAGGCTGGCAACTGCAAGTTCTGCAGTTGCAGGAAGTTTCTGTAGAATTTCAGTGAGGACATCTTCCGAGGTCACAAGAGATTTTCCAAGGTCAAGCCGGAGCAGGTGGCCAAGCCATATAAGGTACTGAACATGCACTGGAGCATCAAGCCCTTCTGCCTCCCTCAGGGTTTCGATCTGGCTTACGCTCAGGTCATCCCCGTACCTCGCAAGGGCAATAACCTCTGCAGGGTCACCGGGGGCAAGGTACATCGCGGAAAAAACTACGAACGTAACTCCTGTGATTACAATGGAGACCATAGCCAGTCGCTTTGCTATGTATTTCCACATGGGTATCTTCCAAACTTTAGATTTTACCAGCTTTCATTTTTTCCGCTTTTTTTTCCGCTTTCATTTTTTGAACTCTATTCTCACTTCCTTTCCAGATAGACCCCTGATAGGTTCAGCCAGGGGTCTTCAGAGCTTATGGTATAGCCTTTTACAGATGGGCCGGTTCCAACGATCTTTTCTTCATGAACAAGGTAAAAAGCCGGGACTTCATCTATCACATAAGCCTGCAGGTTATGGTAGAGTTCTTCCTGCTCCTTTGTATCAATAGCCATATCGGCTGCATTTACAAGCTGATCATAGGTCTCATTGTGGTAATGCGAATATGGGTTTGCAGAATGGTGCACAAAGAAATGCCTTGGGTAGGGGCCCCAGACGAAATAGCCGGTTCTCAGTATCATACCAAAGTCCCCTGTGCTTTCGAGTTTGCTTATTCCCCCATCATCAAGCACCTGGATTTTTACATCCATACCTATTTCTCCAAGAGCCCCCTGCACGACCTGAGCCATTGGGTTATGCCTTGCTGCCCAGACCCCCTTACTTACTATCAGGGTCGTTTGCAGAGGTTTTCCATCTTTGTTCCTTATCCCGTCCCCGTCAGGATCCTTCCACCCGGCTTCTTCAAGGAGAGTTTTTGCCTTCTCAAGGTCCTGTGTATATGTTTTAAGGTCAGGGTCGGAGTACATCATTACAGGAGAATAGGCCCTTCCACCTGCCGGTTTTCCTATACCTTCAAGCACTTCGTTTACAATAGCTTGGGTATCGACTGCATAAGCAACGCTCTGGCGTACTCTCGTGTCATTAAAAGGAGAGCTGTCGCAGTTGAACTGCAGGAAGTCCGTAAAAGTCGTAAGTTTCCTGTGTATCTGGATACCCTCTTTGGCTTCGAGCCTCTTGACATCGTATTCTGGGACCTTGATTATCATGTCCACTTCCCCGGTCTCAAGAGCAATCACCCTTGTAGCGGCTTCAGGGATCACTTTGAAAGTGACCTTGTCAAGCAGCGATTTATCTCCCCAGTAGGCATCGTTTCTTGTGAGCACTACTTCCTGGTCTTTTGTCTGCCTTTCAAACTTGAAAGGCCCGGTACCTATAGGTTTAACAAATTTCCCTTCGGCATCAAGACAGCCAGGACCCATTACAGGCCAGGCTACATGGGTAAGATAGTAAGGCAGAGGCATGGGTTTTGCCAGGACAAATTTCACAGTATGCTTGTCAAGAGCTTCCACGCTTTGAACCGGCCTTAAGACTGCCTGCCTTGCATAGGACTTGTTTGAATAAGAAAAGACAACCGAATCCGCATCAAAGGGCATCCCATCATGGAAAGTGACATTTTCACGCAGGTGGAAGATCCAGGTTTTGCCGTTATCATTAGTTTCCCAGGACTCTGCAAGCCCAGGAATAATTTTAAGGTCCGAATCAAGCCTTAGAAGTGTTTCATAGACCTGAGACCAGACAAAACGGGAGTCACCACCTGCAAACATCTCAAGGTACCAATTGTTGACGTCCGAACTTATACCCACGACAAGCTCCTGGGAACTTTCTCCAGAGCCTGTATCTTTTGCAGTTTCTTCTTTTTCTTCGCCTATGCAAGCACTTGCCATGATTACGGCAAGCAGCATACAGATGGTCAGGATGAACTTGAAATTACGATTCATAAATAATCCTCAATTTATGGTGAAAGAAAACTTAATAAACGAAAGAGTGGCAGATTTTGACTGATGGAATGACAGTTAACTTTGAAATCATTTAATTGAGCCATAGAGTCAATTGAGCCATAGAGCGGGTGGAATTACAGTTTAACTGGAAACAATTCAATTGATGGCATTTTGATGGAAAGGTTCTGGAACAAAACATAAATGAAATCTGCAACCGGTTCATTATTTTGAGGAATGTTTGAAGGCGAGCAAAACTCCAGAGAACCTCACATATTTAAATAGTTCCGGATCTATGCAACTCCATAATTATTATTTTTCTTATATATTGTAATATTTAATAACATAAAAGGGTTTCCTTATATAGATATATGTAAACACTGTTAACTGAGAATATAATTTTCATACCATCATTTACTGGTAAGAGATTGAAAAGGCACATTCATGCAATCCTGCTACAGGCTTTTCCTGTGAAAAAGAAGAAGAGAAAAAGCAAAAGGAAAGTCGGCTAAAAAACAGAGCAAAATTTTGGAAAAGGCCGCCAGATTGTCTGGCAGGGAATTCGATACAATGTATAGTGTCGAGTCAGCAGCAAAATGTCGTATGAATTTAATTGCATCTATTCAGAATCGTTAAATTTTTGAAGATTGACGCGACAATAGTGAACTACTCTTATCTCTAAAAAACGAGCGCATACTCCATATTTGAAAAAAATAGTAATAGACATGGAGGCTCTTGGTTTTCAGTAACTCAGCCCACGACAAAATTTCTTATAATGAAAAAAACAAAACAAGAAATGAAAAACAAAACAAGAAATAAGGAAATAAAAGTGTTTCAGAAAGCTGCATCGACATAGTCAACAGGTCTTTTAAAGACAGCTGTAGTCATGCCATTTTCGTCGATTTCATTTGAAAACTTGATCAGTTCCCAGCCCTCAACTCCAAGGTTGTTAAGGTCTTCTTTTGCCTTCGACCACTCACTGAACCTGATCTCTTTAACATCGTATTCCCAGATGATCACTCACATTCATCTCCAGTAAAATTGAGTAATATTGTATCACATATTTACTGGGGGAATCTTCTATATGTATCTATTTAAAAAATATATTTGAGAATAGGTCAACTAAACTTGATTTAACAACAGTGACTATCCTGGCACGGCACGAGCTACCTTTATACGTCCAGGATAATTTAAAATGCCATATAGTCAGGAAATTTCAAGTTTCTTAAAGACAAGACATATAGCACCTCTGCATCATGCTTATTCGAGCTTCAATCCTATAGATTTATGCGATATCCTCTGAAGTAAGAACCTGGCCAGGAAAACAGTAGAAACGTTTTCCTCCTGCTGCATCATGATTGTGCTATCCGAATGCATGGAGGCAGGGTTCAGGGCGTGGACGTTCATTCCTTCCGTGCCTCCTTTATATCTTAAAAGTGGCCATTCTTTCAAGCTATTTTCAGACGGGCCAAGGCAGTCCTGGTCCCTGCTAATTCACACCTGTACTTTTCCTGAATAACTTAGGATACTGTTTCAGATGCGAGGAAGTCAGCAATGGTTTCTATTTCAGGGACTTCCATATTCAGTTCCTCTCCTGTAAGCCCTGCACGGAAAACCTCAGGATCCGTTGGTATTGAAGCCAGGACATGGGTTTTGTCCACGGTTTCCAGCATAAAATGAGCCCCTAATTTATCGACACGGTTAAGTATGAAATACAGAGGTTTCCCAGCTTTTTCTGCAAGCTGCTTTATTTTTTCTGAAAGCCGTATGGATTCGTAAGACGGGTCAAGCACCATCAGCACAATGTCGCACCCTTCTTCAACCCCTCTTCCAAAGTGCTCGATCCCGGCTTCTGTGTCCACAAGGACCAGTTCTCCAGATGTGGTTTCTATGTTTTTCAGCAGGTTTTTGGCAAGCGCGCCCATAGGGCAGGCGCAGCCTTCCCCGAAATCATGGATTTTGCCTACCGCCATTATTTTAATGCCCCCTTTCTCTACCGTGTAAGCCTCAGGAATTTCAGATATTCCCCATTTCTCGTCAAAAATGCTTGCAATATCTCCTGTCTGAAAAGCCTTCATCATCTTTTCTCCCAGGGATTTCTTTCCTCCCAGGTAATTCATGAAATCCTCAGGTATTTCAACACCAAGCTGTCTGTGCAGCCCGAAGTTTGACTCATCGCTGTCCACTACGAGTACATTGTACCCTTTTCTTGCCATTGCCTTCGCAAGCAAAGCAGTAATCGTACTCTTACCACTTCCACCTTTGCCACAAATAATAACTTTCATTTTTATACCTCTTTTTAAAACGATTTTAAAATATGATAGAAGCAAATTAGCATTTATTATTAATAATTTTTTCACTTTTATGTTAAAATAATAGATGGTTTAAGATTGATAAAACTTTCGAAATATTCCTTTCTTAAAAATAAGGAGTCTTTGATCAAGTGAAAATAACCGGCAAACCTGCACAGTAATTGGAAAAAAATATACTGAAGAATATCCTCTGACCTGCGGCAATACTATACTTAACACAGGAAGCCGTTTTTTCAATTTAGATAATACATCGTAGACCTCGAATTATCCTCGTGCAGATCCTGAGCTTAGATGAAATCAACCTTTTTGGACCCCAGAGGAACAAGTTTATCATTATTTATCTGCAATTAAAGGCAGGTGAAGTTTCCTTGCTAGATCAGGCTGAGATTCACAGGCAAACTAAGGATGAAGACAGCGACGTGCGATGGCAAGCTGCAATAGCTCTGGGAGCTGCGTTCAGCCACGTACCTGATAAAACGTTGGCCTGGCAGGATCTGCACAGGTTGACTAAGGATGAAGACAGCGACGTGCGATGGCAAGCTGCAATAGCTCTGGGAGTTGCTTTCAGCCACGTCCCTGATAAAACGTTGGCCTGGCAGGATCTGCACAGGTTGACTAAAGATGAAGAAAGTTACGTGAGAATGTATGCGTATCATTCTTTGGGGAGAGCTTCAGTTTTCAAGGCCACTGAATTTGATGATAAAGATACAATGAAAAAGGAATTGGAGGCTGCAGTAAAGTTTTTTGAAAAATCGTCTCAGGAGGATAACTATAGCCCATCCAGATTTTGCTATCCTTTTTATCGCTCATATTTTGCTATAACATTCCAGGATGCAAGGGAGGATGAGGTTCAAAGATATCTAACGGAGGCGAAAAATGCAGTCCGTGGCTCTGAGACCAGGGATGTGCTTCTCCAGGCGGTTGAGAACCTGGCAGGAGCTCTTCGGGAGTCCCAACGTTTGAAGGATAGACCTATCCAAGAGATCATCAGTGATCTGAATGCCTATCGGTGGTATTGTGATAAGGCTGGCGAGTATATGGCTGTAGCCGAAGACAAAGCATCTGGAGCAGTTAAGCTGCTGAGGAGAGGCAACTCAATGCTGGAGGAAAGGATACAATCCACCATTAGAGAGATACAGGATTTGGCCAGGCAGATCTGTCAGGTGACCGCTAGTAAAGGTCCTGGGGCCGAAGAATTCTGCAATCAGATCAAAGATTCAGCAAGATCCTTGTCGACGGAAGACTTTAATGAGACCTTAAAGGCCATCTCTGATTTATGCTCAATTTTAATGGAGAAGACCGTGCTGTTGCCTGAAGGAGAGAAGGATCTGGTAAAATCTCATTTGGACGATGTAGCCAAGACTGGACCAGTCCCTGAGAAACTTGATAAATTGAAAAATTTGATCAACTTTTATTTTTCCAAAATGAAGAATAACAAAGAGATTTATGAGAAACTGGATGAAATTCATAAAGAGGTCAATGCACTCAAAGAATCCCTTCTGAATCGGTTTAATTCAAGCGAAAGAAAGATACTATCAGCAACTTTTGAGAGGTTGGATAAAGATAAGCTGGAAATCGTCAAGGAAATTATCGACGCTGCAGAGAAAGATATGATTCCCAAAGAGCTAATTGAAGAAACCCTGAAAGCCACAGAGGATTTGATAACAGAGATAAAATCCGCGCAGGATGAAATTCGAGATCCTGTTATTGCTTCTTGGGATGAGGCCTTGAATTCTCCTGAACTTGAGATCGCGAATAGACTGAAGTTTTCTATCCCGATCATCCCCCTGTTTTTGACCTATGAGGGTTCATGCAATTTCAAAAGCGGATTGAAGCTAGATAAAGCCTGGAATAAGTTGCGAACTCTCGGCAGGGCGGAAGATCAACTGCGATGAAAAAATCAATCCTAAAATAGCGCTGAGGGTGAGATACTTCAGCTTATTTGGCATGAAAGTGCTTTAAGATACTTTCGTTTTTTGTGCCTGTTATTCGAAGAAATTCATATGCGTTTTATCCGTAAATTAGCCCGTGTCCGTGATTGTCAGATGGAGGATGGGTAATGACTATCAGAGGGCCTGATGCAGGATTCCAAGATATCACATGAGCCTCTGCCTTTTTCTTCCTGGCCTTTGCATGGTTATCTCTTGCTTCATCTTCATCCTCGCGTAGTTCTCAAAACCTATCATCTATCACTCGGGATATCACCTGCTTTATAATCAGGATAATATGAGATTTGCATCCAGAAGACGCAGGACTGGGTTTCGGTAGTGTGCCAAATATTCTGTAATTTTGCAGGCCCTGAAATCCCACAAGTCAATCCGCATCTATATTTAAATACATTTTAGTTGTCATCCATTCTTTGTTGATATCTATCAGAATCGATACGCTAAATCTTCTCAACGCGCGAATATCTTTCAAAGACTTTCGTTTGAAACTGGATCTCCCGAATTGAGGTTTCTTAAGATTGAATTCGCAAACTCTTGTTTTAAGTGAACGATTTTTGTAGCCGTTTCTATGCGCCTTTCGAGTGTCTGCTCGCTCATATGGTGCAGCTTCTATCTTGTCCATTGCTTCACATTGCATCACCAGATTCAAGAACCAAGTAAGCAACTTCTTTAATCCGTCCTCTTGATCGACAGGTAATCTTCTATGAGATCTATTGGAATCCTGGTCCTGTTTCTTCCTGTTTTCTTAAGACAATGCAGGATACAGGGTCTATAATATTTCTTATTATCAAATTATAGAAAATTAGTTACACTGCCGTTTACGACCGTCAAAGGAGCTTGAGAAGATATTATGTTATCGAGCTATGACGGTATTCACCTCACCCATACAGAGAGTGTCGTCTTATATCTTGTGTTATTATACTGTATCATGTCGCCTGAATTGAAAAAATGACCTAAAGAATGCGTAGCTTTCCAGATTCCAGCCTCTGGCAAAGAATATCCGACATTAATAAACCAGAGGCCACTTTGAGAGAGGTTTACGTTGAATTTCCCGTCTTCTTTTGTTTCTCCCCTTTGAACTCTGGGATCGCCGTGCTCGTCCCAGGTCCAGTAAGACGCATTGTAGCTTGCCTTTACTGGCTTACCAAGATACTTAACCTGAATATTGAGATCCTCGCCTTCTTTAAGTCTATATGGCGCGTGTTCTGAGATCATCTCAAGTGGTAGACCTGCATCCAAGTTGCCTGCAGGTCCATCACCTGCATGAATTACCGCCTTAGCAAAGTTATAAGACAGGAATGGATTGCTCTTACCACCATGCCAGCCAAGATCATAGACTCCTGGCGATCTGGCGACAAAGAATATGTAATCTCCTGGCCAAAACAACATGATGTCCGTGAAGAGAAATGCCGAATGACCGTATCCCGCAAGCCAGTCCCCTTTTTTCATCTCCAGGTTAATCCTTTCTCCCTTGGGAGTGCAGAGATATGCACCGTCCATAAGAGGAACATAAAGACTAGATGCCAAAGATGGGTGGCCAAAGAAGGAATGTGCCCTCAGAATGGTCTTTTCTTCGGCTGCGTCTCTGACATCTACCCATAATAAGTGAGGAGTCATATTAAGACCATCTCGCTTCAATCAATCCTTCAATTTGGGCATATGGGAGTAGATCTCCTCTACTGTTATGAGAACCGCAGCCCTGGGTTTGAGGTTCTTCCTCCACTCTTTCAGTCGATCTGCTTTCTCCTTTAGCTCTGGTGACATCTCTACAGCCTGCTGCATCTGGGCCCTCTTTCGTTCTGCTTTCTGCTCTCTGATCTGCTGCATTTGCTCGAAGACCGGCCCATCGGTATGAACTTCTGCTTTTCCCTTGAGCTGGTAAGACTCCCGTCTCTTGTGATCGGTAAATGAGATGGCAACCATCGGATTTGCTTCAAGATTCTTTCGGGTCTTGTCGAACATCACGTCGATAATTATAAGCTGCTTGTCGCTTATGGCCTGGCACAGGCCAATAGGCACTACGTTAGGCTTTCCTTCCAGTGTAGATGTTGCCAGGTAAACCAGGTTCTCATCCAGCATTTGCATTATTTCCTTGCTCATCATGTATGGATCTCCTATCAATTAAAATTAATAATTTTATGAATAAATTTAGCCACTTAGATTGGGGAATATGTATCTAGCTCCCTCCTTCTCGAAGACCTCAATATCCAATCCGTAGACTTTCATGATATTCTCAGAAGTCAATACTTCCTTGCTGGGACCGTAACTCACGATTTCCCCTTTGTTCATCATGAGCAGAACCTTGTCTGAGAAGAGAGAGGCTAGATTGGGGTCGTGCTCACTCATGATCACAGATATGCCCTCTTTGGAGATCTCCTGGAGGATCTTAAGTACCAATACCCGGTTCTTGAAATCAAGGTTACTGGTGGGCTCGTCCAGGAGCAGCACCTTAGGTTCTTGCACCAGTGCCCTGGCAATAAGAACCAGCTTCAACTCTCCGCCGCTAATCTGGGTGTAGAATTTATCTGCCAGGTGGCCCACGCCCACCCTGCACAGAGCTTCTCGGGCCAGATCGTAATCATTCTTAGAGGGAATAGAGAAGCCTAAGCGAGGTGTTCTACCGCTTACAGCCACATCCAGCACCCTATAAGGAAAGCCCGGGGAGTGTATTTGAGGGACATATCCCATGAGCATGGCCAGGTCCCGGCTGCTCAGTGTCCGAAGATCCAGGTTATCCACCATGACTCTTCCCTCTGGCTTCAGCAGCATATTCAGGCATTTGAGCAGAGTAGTTTTTCCACAGCCGTTTGCCCCTAAGATGGTGAGAATCTCTCCGGCCTCCAGCTCGAAGCTGACCTGCCGGACGATCATCATCTTACCATAACTGAAGCAAAGATCAACAGCCTCAATACCACTCATTTTGGGCCCTCCTCATGAGGTAAAGAAATAATGGCGCTCCAATGATCGTGGTGATGACTCCAACCGGAATCTCGAAGCTCCAGATGGTCCGGGAGATCATATCCGCCAGCAGCATGAAAGAAGATCCAACTGATATGGAGGCAGGCAGCAGAACTTTGGGATCTGAGCCCACCAGAAAGCGGGTAATGTGCGGGGCTATAAGGCAGACCCAGCCAATAATCCCCGTCACAGAGATCACAGAGGCTGTGCCAATAGATGCCAGCAAGATAATCATCAACCGCTCACGCTCGACGTTGATTCCCAGGGACCTAGCTTCTTCATCGCCCATGGACAGGACGAAGATGCGCCATCTGAAATATAGAAGCCCGAGGATGCCAAAGATTGCAAGCGGGGCAGAAACTTTGACATCTGCCCAGGTGATCGTGTGAAGTCTTCCGATCATCCAGGCTACAATGGATTGGGTCTTCTCCGGCTCAACCAGGATCTGGATCAGGGAAAGGAATCCAGCGAAAAGGGCGGAGATGATCATACCCGATAGCACCAAGGATACGGGCGAAAACTGACCGCGAAATTTGGATAACCCCAGGGTGAGGGAGACAGCCACCAGGGCGAAGAGAATGGCCGAGGGCTGTATCAGGAAGAAGTTCTTGTGGCCAAAGATGGCCATGGACAGGGCTGCTCCAAAGGCTGCTCCTGAAGAGATCCCCAGGAAGTAGGGGCTAACCAGTGGGTTACGCAGAGTGGTTTGCAGACTTGCACCCGATATGCCCATGCAGGCTCCAAAGATTATGGCCTCCACGGCCCTTGGCAGCCTGACGTTGAGGAATATGGTGCGATCGATGGAGTCACTGAAGAGCAGTAGCTCCAGCGAGTCAAAGGATAGATCGTATTTGCCCACCAAGAGGTAGAGAAGCAAAAGAATAAGGGGGCTGAAGATCAGCGCCGCCTTATACTTCAGAAATCCCAAATTCGGCCTTGAATATCGAATGCAATCCTCTGACGCCATATATTTCCTCGAAGACCTGATCAGCCTCTGTATTGAAGTCGAATGTGTATTTGTCAGGATGCATTATCTTGGCTAGGTTCAGGGGCTGGACCATGAATATCGCCGGATCGTAGCCTACCATGCCTTGGTAGATCCTGTAGACCTTACCCTCCTTCACAGCTCGCAATTGCATCCAGTTGGGATCATTCTGAATAACTGTTATGTCGATCAACGAAAGCCCATTAACTAGGATCATATCTGGGTCCCACTGTGCGATCTGCTCAATGCTTACAGTCTTGGAGGGGCCGCCGCCCTTATATGTATCTGCGCCAAGGTTAACCCCTCCTGCCCAGTCTATAGCAGAGCTGACTGTGGCCACTTTGAAGGGATCATTACCCAGAGCCGCGCCGACCATGATAACTTTAGGCCGCTCCTCTTCAGGTATGTCCTTAGAAAGATTAGTAATCCCTTCAATCTTACTCTGGATGTATCCCTGGATATGTTGGCTCCTTTCTTGCTGGCCCATCACATTGCCAATGACCTCATAGGCGCACAGGAAGTCGCTTACCTTCTTCACATAGAAATAGCTACAAACACAGGGTATGCCCAGCTCGTTCTGGATCTTTTCAGCCAGCTCCTTACTGGAGCCGCCTACGAAGATCACGTCGGGCTTGAGAGATGCCAGGGTTTCCATGCTCAGGGTCCCTGAGATGTCGCTTCCTACATCAGTTATGTTTTGAAGCTGTGGATATGCTTGCTTTAGTATTGGACACTTCAGTGAGTAGCTGTCTACTCCCACAATTTTGTCGCCCGAACCTAATGATACCAATATCCTGGTGGCATCTGCATTCAGGCTTACCACACGATCAACTTCTTCAGGGACAGCCACATTTCGCCCCATGCAGTCAGTAACGTTCACTTTTTCTATCTCTTGAGTATTAGAGCCGGAGTTGAAGAAGACAAACAAGAACGCCAATAAGACAAACAAGAACGCAAAAGCGGCATATTTTATTAAGCTCCTTTTTTTACCTATTTCTAGCATGGAATACACCAACAAATTAAATTATTGCTAATTTACTATTTTATCTCTTTCGTAAGATTAAGTCATATCAAAAAAGAATTTCTATTATTTGAGGTGTTAATAATATATAATGTTATGTTATTAAAAAGTAAATAGTTGCAATAAATACATTAAATTATGATACATGATGATTTGGACATTTTTTATAGACTGCACTTCACTTTCGCCTCGCCCCCTTGCCTCGCCCAGAGACATTAACGTCCTGTTCGTTCCTGTGGAGCTTATGGCCGTAGCCATCAACAGCCACCCTGAATTGCATCGCTATAAGGTCTTCGGTTGCGTATATGATATGCTGAAAAGCACAAACGTGTGATGGGAAGGGCACATTAGGTCAAAATGAGCATCATACATCCGATTTTAGCGAAAAATTTCAGTAATTTACACCCTCGACCAGGTCTTCTTCATCAGCGGTAACTAATCTCGCATCCTCAGCCGACTGAACAGGAACATCACCATGATGGATGTGCGGTGGGCCTTCACCTCCTTTCAGCTCATGACCATCCTGGAGGCGAAACACACAGCTTCCTGATCGTGGAGCACGACCATCTGCTCTACGAGTACTCCCATGAGATGGTGGGCTGGCTACCTGGCCCAAACCCTCAGCAGGCCTCCCGGGAGGCTACAGTCCTGCTCTAGATCTTCAATCCCCAATCGAGAAACGACATCCTGAACTCGTCTGCTTGAGACACCCTGTAGATACAACTAAACTATGGCATTGATCAAAGCCTTCTCAACGCACGAATAATCAAAAACAAGAGGAAAATGGTATAGAGAATTTTACAGAAAATTAGGCACACTGCCAAATAAATAGAAAATGTATAAAAATCACACAGAAAAAATTAAAAAGTTTTAGGAGACTCTCTAAAGCCTCCCATTAAATCTCAATCAGCTCGTATTCCCTGCTCCCCATCCCGATTTTTTCAGCATATTCAAGCTGGTGGGTGCCGTCAACATTAGACCAGATACCTTTGAACTTGTCAGCACCTGCTTCATGGTTGCAGTGCAGAGCAGAGCTCACAAGCCCTTTCTGCATGTTGACAAGGTCGTAGCTTGCCTGGTCAAGTGCAACAGGATCGGTTGATGCAAGAATGCCTACATCGGGGACTATAGGAGCATCGCTCCAGGGCACACAGTCGCAGTCCGGGGTGATTTTGAGCAGGAAATTGAAATAACCCACCCTGCCCTCTTTTCCTTTTACGGCTCCGTATGCGTATTCGGTAAGGCACTCAAGGAATTTAGGGATGTCCTCTTCCCAGTTAAGGTCAATGGCGTTTTCGGGACAGACTTCCATGCACTGCCCGCAGCTAATGCAGATGCCGGGATTGATCCTGGAAATTTCACCATCGGGTGATGTAGCACCCACAGGGCAGACCTCAACACATTTTCCGCAGCCAATACATTTTTCTTCGAGAACGTGCGGGCTTGTCGGGTAGTGCTGGTCCTTTTTTCCTGCCGCAGGCGCACAGCCCATTGCCAGGTTCTTGATCGAACCTCCAAACCCTGCCATGATATGCCCCTTGAAGTGTGTCATCACGATCATGGAATCAGCTGAAACGATGTCTGACGCTATTTTCACGGTCTTGAAGTGCTTCTGCCTGATCTCGACCTCTGCGATGTTCTGGCTCCTGAGCCCGTCCGAGATTATGAGGGGAGCCCGGACAACGGAATAATCAAAGCCATGCTCTATGGCTGTTGTAAGGTGGTCAACAGCGTTATCCCGGCTACCGGAATAGAGAGTATTTGTGTCT
Organism: Methanobacteriota archaeon; assembly: GCA_030054735.1. Lineage (GTDB taxonomy): Archaea > Halobacteriota > Methanosarcinia > Methanosarcinales > Methanosarcinaceae > Methanosarcina. The sequence continues at coordinate 59,360 of JASGVX010000037.1, forward strand.
GTGATAAACGGTTTTGCTCCTGCTGCCCTGATTTTTTCTACCACCTGCCGGAGATAGACAGGGTTTATGTAGCTGTCGTTCCCGTATTCTCCGAAATGTATCTTGATTGCTGTCAAGTCATCTGCTCCCAGAACTTCGACAAAACCTGCTTCGTCAAAAAGTCTCTGGATCTTGCTTATCGTGCTTTGCTGGGGGGTTTTTGCCCTCAGGTCTGCGAAATAGACTTTACTTGCCATTGAAATGCCTCCCTAAAATAAGTCGAATTATTACTCTTACCCGTTCTATGCAATCAAGAAAGCCTTTTCTGTTTTTAGATGTTACGCTTTTAGGAGAGGGATAAATGCTAGCCCAAACAGGACACATTGGCGTGCAGGATTGTACACATGCAAAAAATAAGAATTAAACCCATCCTTTACGCCTTTAATACAGCACAGCCCGGCTCGTCCCGGTGGGTGCAGTCTTTAAACTTGCAACTGCGGGCTGCATCAACGATTTCGGAAAACGCTTTCTCAAACCCTTCTGTAGAGTGTCCGAGTTGGATTTCCCTGATCCGGGGCTGTCTATAAGTACTGCGCCGTTTGGAAGAGGGAACATCTGGCGGACTGTAGTTGTGTGCCTCCCTTTTTTCGTTAATTGTCTCAGTTGAAGCTTTGGGAATGGAAATAGAAAGTATTTCAAGGAAGGCAAAAGGTCGAAAAATTAGGAACCTTAACTCCACTTAATTATAGGGACTATATCCTAGAATTTGCTTATTTTTTCTTTTTTTAAACTTCAATTGAATCATTTCAAATAGAAATTTATTTATACTATGTTCCCCATATCATATAGAA
>JASGVX010000038.1 GCA_030054735.1 Methanobacteriota archaeon
TACATTCGGCAGGTCGACATTTAATTTTTCATAATTTTTCTTGATGCTGATTTTGAAAATAATACTTAGTATTTGTACGTAACTTTTAGGTTTACATATGATCAATTAATAATATCTCATACTAAACTTTTATGAAAAAATGATCTAGTATTTATATATGTGGTAATAGTTGAGCATATGTTAACCAACTTTCAATCTCATTTCTAGCTAGGGGTAGCATAAAACGACATCAGGAAAAAATGTTCTGATTTTTAATGTCGACCTGCCGAATGCAGGTGACATGATTGTGGGGCAAATACAAGACCGTTGCCGCCAGACAGATGGGCATGAGCATTACCCCCAAAAGCAAGTGCACTTTTCCTCTGCATGTTATTGAAGCCTACAGGCAGACAGGCATAGAGGCAGCATATTAAAGCTCCTGAACCTTTACTGCTGAATGAAGGCTGAGGTCATTGACCCTCAGGCAGTTGGGCATAAACAAACTGGTTGTGGGAGCTGAAGCTTTTGCTGACGAGTCAAGAAACTATCTATCTGAAATCTGGAGCTGTCCTGTGTATAATACCTATGGGAGCACGGAAGGGACGATGTGCGGGGGAAGCGGTGAGATATTAGCTTTGTTTTCTCTTTGCTGTATTACTTTGTTTTAAATATTCTGGTTATTTATCTCTCTAGATATCTTTTCAAGTTAAGTGGAACTTCTTTTTGCTGAAACGCGAATATGAAAGGAGAGTATAAAGAGTTTAAGGAAAAAAAGATTGTAACTCGACAACCTGAAGCCCATAATTCAGAAAAATCAAAATATGAAACTCGATAAGCAGATAGAAAAACGGATTTCAGCAATAATAAGAGAATTCCAGCCCGGAAGGAGCCGAATTAGTCCCCCATGTTCAGCTAATCAGTTCTTCCGGACAGGATATCTTAGAGCAATTTGCTTTTCAGGGCAGTTTATTTCTTTTCCTGTTTTTCAGTTTGCAGAGCCGGAATTTTCCATGCTCTATCTCTTAGTGTTGCGCCTGCAGTAAAATGTCGTATATAGTCGACTACAATTATTCAGAATCCTTTAATCCTTGAGGATTGACGCGATAGTAGCCTTTGACAGCTTCAGGGGCACCCAGGAGGAGTTTTCTGATCCTGTTATATACACTCGGGCATTTCTGGGGGTCAAGCTCCTCAAGGAGGTCTGCAAGAATTTTCACCAGAGGGATATGGTATTTTGTCTCCATCTGCTCTATATTTGCAAAGGCATTTAGCATGTTTACTGTGCTGTATTCATTCACAGGAGCCAGTTTTCGAAGGATTTCTGCAAAGAGAGCCCTGCCGTCTTCGGTCTGGAGGGATTTTTTGCGGTTTCTGGCAAAGCTCCCGTAAAGTGCGCGCTGGTCATTTGTCTGTTCTATTCTGAAAGCATCTGACCTTTCCATTTCCCTGACAAGTTCTACCGCATCAACACTGCTATTGCTTCCGATTACCGAAAGGAAGGCTTCCCAGGCAATGAGGTTCTTTTTTGATTCGGCTTCAAAGGCTCTAAGGACTTCTATTTTGTCAGGAGCCGAACTGTTCAGGTAAGCGGCAAATGCGCTCAACCGGTCGCTTGCACAGGTTGCGGTATCAAACTGCTGTTTTATCAGGGCATGGATGTCAGGGGTATCAAGGGTTGCAAGAATTCCAAGGCAGATGTTTTTAGCCTGCCTGCTCTTAATAACCCTTGCTATTTCTTCCAGAGACCCGTCCTCCGGGACCGAGGCATTTTCAAAGTATCGGTGGGCGGAAATAAGGGAGCTTCTGTACTTCCAGGCAACTGCCTTCAGGAGCTCCTGCTTTACATCATAAAGTTTCTGGTAGTGATAGGCATACTCCGGGTCCTCCACGGACTCAAAAATGGTCAGGAACTGACCTCCTGCCTTTTCGAGAAGCTGCCGGTCATTGAGAAGCCTGTAGTAGAGCTCTATAAAGTCTTCAGAGGGCGCCGAACCCGGGTTTTTAAGGAGCCTCTGCTTTTCCCTGTCCACTAAGGTATAGAAGGCTGTAAACCTGCCTGCGATGTCGCTGTCTTTTCTGACCTGCATGAGGAGCTCTTCCTGGCTTGCTCTGTAAAGAAGCTTTCCGTAGAAAGAGTACCCCCTGTTAAGGGAAAGGAAGGAAGGCAAATCCACGTTTTCAATTACAATCTCTGCGGTTTCCCCGCTTATTCTTTCCAGCACCTCGGCAATGTCTTTTCCATTTTCGTCTACAAGGGCTGCTTTGAACGGGAATTCCCACGGCTTTCCTCCAGCCGGGACGTGCTGCTTGAGGAAGAAAGTAAATTTCCTGATGGGTTTATTGTATTCGGCTGAGACCTCGACTACAGGGAATTTAGTCTGCTTAAGCCAGGTCTCTGACATATCTTTTAAGGGCACTCCGCTTTCTTCTTCCATAGCTTCTATCCAGTCCTGCGTTGAGGCATTGGAGTGATGGAACTTTTTGAAGTAACGGTCCAGGCCCCGGACAAAAGTGTCTTTCCCTATCAGGGTCTCTACCATGCGCACGTATTCAGGGGATTTTACATACGTAACTGCGGTGATCAGGTCGTTTGGGTCATTGAAGCCGTCAGGGATAATAGGCATGGAAGCTGCCCCCGAGTCGAGAGCAAAAGTCCCGGACACCGGTGCAAGCAGGTCAAGCACCCTGCTGAGCCTCTGGTAGTCCTCACCGAAAAGGAAAGCGTGGTACTGCCCTTCTACGTGCACGGTCACAGCTTCGTTTAACCAGATCTCAAATGGGCTTCTTCCTGTAACTTCTGACCCGTTCTGGTTGTGGTAGTACTCGTGTATCTTGACCCTGATCATGTACTCAAAAGCAGGGTCAGTTATCTGCGGGAAAGGCATGATGCGGTTCGTGGCAATGGTTGTGTTCCCCACATTTTCCATGCCTCCAAAGTCCGAGTTTTGCATCCCGATTTCCCTGTAGACAGTCCCTGTGTATTTGTAACCCGGAGTGATGGTTTTGGCAAGCCTGGAAAGCTCGTCCCGGATTTTTTCGAGCTCTTCTCCTTCTTCTTTCTGTCCGGACTCGGGATTTGCCTCCATTTTCAGTTTCTCACGCCCCTTTACAAGGTCCCAGATCAGCTGCCTGGCTGAAAGCTTATCCTCATCGAACTGCTCAGGCCCGGTAAAGACGTAGACCCACATTACGCAGTCGTGCAGGATATCAAGAGCCTTTTCGGCAGCACTGGAGTCCGAGTCCGGTGGCACGAGCAGTTCCAGAGTAAAAGTGCTCCCGTCCGGGTACTCAAATTCCCTTTTAAATGTTGCATAAGTCCCGACGCCGAGGAAAAAGAGATAGGTCGCCATTGGCGTTACTGAGTTGTCGTAGACGATTTTGTCCCTGCCCGGCTTTACGGTACTCCTTTCAACCGCGACATCCCCGTTTGTGATGAGGTTTGTGTACCTTGAGTCTGCAATGATGGTCGTCCTGTAAGTGCATTTTGCAGTCATGTCATCAATGCAGGGCACAATCCTCTGGAGCCCCCACTGCTGGCACTGCGTGATCTGCTGCGGGGGAGCTCCTGCCGGAGTTTCGTCATAGTAAAGCCCTTCAAGGACATTTTTTGTCGGCCTGCAGACGGTATCCGTAATTACCGCAACCTCGGTATGCGGCGGAATCACATCCATGAAGTTGACCTCAAGAATTGTATCATCTGTCCTGTACCTGTAAGAAACTTCAGAGTGAAAACTGCTAACAGCCCTGACCTCAAGGTCCCTGCAGTTCAACTCCAGTTTATCAATGGGACTATCCTTTGTCCTTACCCTGAGCACGGATTTCACATTCGTCCTGTCATCATAGATATCAAATGTCAGGTCCATGTGCAAAACATCGACAGTAAGTTCTCCGAAGTCCTCAGGGTAATATTTGTACAGCCTTTTATTCATAAAAAGTTCACCGGGGGTAATTTATGAGTGTTATATTGTTGGATAGAAAAGGGTGAGAAGGGATTTAAATGTGTTAGTTTGGAGAGGAGGGAGAGAAAATTCAAAAATTCATATGCGCACTCACACTTTCACTAATATGGTTCTTTGAATGTCTATCCGCAAGTTATCCAACTAAATAGTCATATATGTCATCTCTAACAGGCGTTTGGAGAGAATAACCAATTTTCACAGCTTTTACAGTCGTGTTTGGCATGGTAAATTCTTCTACATACCCATTAGTAAACATACGACCTAAGTAGTAGAACTCTTTTGAGATTCGATCATCTTTATTCTTTCGAACAAATAAACACAAGTCTGTACCATTTTCTCGAGCGCTTAATGCTTGCTGGACATCTGGAGAAGATTCGGATCGACGGGATTTGGAAATTGCAACAAGTGAGGATGGTGACTGGAAGCAGTCCTCGTACCGGATAGTGTCCTCAATATCAATATCTTTGTTATAATTTATAAATACGGGATATGTATTAGTCACCTTGTGGAATTTGTATCCACCAATATTCTGTGGTACCTCTGCCTGAGACCAATCTAAGCATTTGCATACATCGTCATATGTATATTTTTGATAAAGCTGGAAACTTGTATCTTGATATCTGTCACTATATAACAAACTATTTCTCTTTAATCCTAACGTTATCAAGTCGCTTATCATTTCCTTGAACTTGTTATTTGTAAGAGCCGCAGAAAAATCGTTGAATATCTCATATTCACCAGAGTTTGTCCTATTTATGAAAACGGCCGAAATATACGTTCCCCTTCCTGAGCCTGTGGCAAACTTTTGCATCATTTGATTTAAGACGCAAATTATAGTGTGTTCAGTAAATTTAATTGATGGGTAGTTTGTTTTCATTACTTCCTTAAACCCAGAAACTGGATGTTGATGACCTTCAACAAGTAGTTTGATGAACTCAAGTTCGTGTGGTCGTTTGCCATTAACATAATTTTTGGAAATAAACTCGATGTATGTAGATTCAATTGTAGAAAGTTTTACTGAATATTCTTTTTCATGACGTTCAAGAAAATTATGATACGAACCAAACTTATCAAAAATGCGAATGATATCAACAGAACCATATTCTGCGAACTCGTCTAACCGAGGAATCCTGCCAAGACGTTGCTTAAGGGCCAGATAGGATTCTTTGATTAGTTTTGAGTCATTAAAGTTGGCTCGATCAATGGAAGCATAAATACGCTCGCGAGTTATCGAATCAAAATTTACTGTTGAACAACCAGGAATTACACGGTTACCTTCAGCAATGAATCTGCGGATTGTATCCTTGTTGTAAGTTTGATCCCCGGAAAGGGCAATCGGAATTAAAAAGTTCTTTTCATAATTCCCAATAAAATCAATGACAACAACGTATTCCTTGTTCTCCTTTTTGCGCAGGCCTCTACCTAATTGTTGGACAAAGATGATTGCGGATTGAGTAGGTCGAAGCATGACAATCTGATTTATAGCCGGTATATCTACGCCCTCGTTAAAAATGTCAACGGTAAAAATGTAATCGAGTGCACCTTCATACTCATCTTGCTCAAGCCGTTTTATTGCGGATTCACGTTCACTCTGATTGTCAATACCAAGAAGTGCGCAGGTGCGATACCCGCAGTCATTAAATTTTGAGGATAATGCAACAGCTTCGTCTTTTCTGCTGCAGAATATTAGACCTTTTACACGATCACCGCTGTATCCATAGTACTCTATCTTTTCTATAATATTGCGCACTCTCTCATCAGATGTTAGCTTGCTGAATTCTGTCTTGTCCTCAATGACCTTACCATCTATTGTGAGTTCGGAAATTCCAAAATAGTGGAAGGGACATATCATTCCTTCCTTCATTGCTTGCTGGAGACGAATTTCGTAAGCGACGTTATAGTCAAACATCTTGAATATATCAAATCCGTCTGTACGTTCAGGTGTTGCCGACATTCCCAACAGGAATCTAGGTTTAAAATAGTCGAAAACTTTTTGATATGAAACAGCACCAGCCCTATGAACCTCATCAAACACAATATAATCAAACTCATCTGGACTGAACTGACGGAGAATTTCATCTTTAGATAGCGTTTGGATCATAGCAAATATATAGTCAGCATCTACCTTGTTACCTCCACTCATTACAGCCATACTTTTTCCATCGCCGATAACACGCCGGTAACTCTCCATTGCATCCTTGGCAATAATCTCACGATGAACGATAAATAGAAATCTTTTAGGATTTACAGTTCTAACATCAAACGCCGACAAGTATGTCTTTCCAGTTCCAGTAGCCGAAATCACCAAAGCGCGCTCAGCATTATGGCTGCGCAGATCGGATAAAGCCTGCAACGCGGAAACCTGCATACTATTAGGGTTAATAGTTGTAAGTTTAATTGTTTCTTTTTCGACAGATAATGCTGCCATATATTTAGATTCTTTTGCAGTACGGTAAATGTGTAAGTATTTAGCAAGCCAATTATCATTAACTGGCGTTGCAAGTTCAAACATTGTTTCAAATTCGAAAACTATGTTGTTTACTATTCCACCAGTACGACAGGAACTAACTTTAAGATTCCATTCTTTATTCTCACAAAGAGCGTTTTGTGTAAGGTTGCTGCTTCCAACAATAATGGAGTACTTTTCGCCTTTTCTAAAAATATATCCTTTAGTATGCATATTGGCTTTATCTTCTGTGACTACACGCAATTCAATATTCTTAAAAAATAGCAAACGCTTTAGAGCAATGGGATCTGTGAAATTCTGGTATTGTGATGCGATAATCCGACCCTTCACACCACGTTGTTCCAGATCACTTAGAGTGTTTAATAACACGGTTACGCCACTGTTTGTTATAAATGCAACAGAAATCATGAACTCGTCGCATTTAGTGATGTCAGCTACTATCGATGTTAAAACTTTTTCTCCTCGATCAATATCATTAATAAGCAATCTGGGCTTATATTCATCGAGTGCCATAATGGAAGAATCTAAAAATCCATATTCTATTCCATTTTGTAGTTTTTCACGAGTATGCGTATTATCACTTCAACATCAATTTTTTTACGATCGGTAGATCCGCGGGTGCCCAATCCAGTTTGTCAAGGTCTTGGCGCCTTAACCATACATGATCAATATGTTCTTTCCTAGTGAATTCAGGACTGTTTACCCGGCAAATATAGCTATGCATCGTGACCTTAAAATCTGGATATTGGTGGGTCACTGTCATAAAAAAATCGTTTTCAGATATGTTTATTTCAATCTCCGTTTCTTCACGCAGTTCACGAGTTAGCGCTTGACTATTTGTTTCACCAGGTTCAACTTTGCCCCCAGGAAACTCATACTTATAAGATAAATAATCATATTTGTTAGCATCTCTTTGCATACAAAGTATCTTATCCTCATATATGATTATTCCTGCTACAACTTCTATATGTTTCATTTCTTTCGCATCTTTTGTTTTTTTCTGTAACTATTCAGCCATACTAAGCCTTTGGCTCTTATACAAAAGATTATCTGAATATAGTAGATAAACCATTTATCGATTATGAAACAGAAGAAATTAAAAGAGACTCTTAGTAATTTAAGCCAATTGAATATGAAAATTTTCATAATATTGTGTCTAGAAAGCAAATTTAATGGTGTAATACCCTTCTTTCAGCTGGTCGACATTTAATTTTTCATAATTTTTGTTGATGCCGATTTTGAAATAAAACATAGTCATTTGTACCTAACTTTTATCTGACTTTCCGCAGATTTCTGCAAAAAAATAACATTTTTCCTGTTATCATTTTTGGGGAATTACTCGAAAATTTGCATTAATTGTCTCAGTTGAAATCGTTTTTGGGGAATTATTCGAAAATTTGCATTAATTGTCTCAGTTGAAGCTTTGGGAATGGAAATCGAAAGTATTTCAATGAAGGAAAAAGGTCAAAAATTCGGGAAATTTCAAAAATACATGTTTGAGTAACCCGGATGTATTTCAGAAAAACGATAGCATGAAAAAATGTGAAAAATTGAAAGACATCTGCGGAAAGCCGGCTGAAGCCAGGATCCAGAGTTTTCGGTAAAGTTGGGAGACGAAGAGTTTGAGGACCTTATCAGCCATCTTGTACTTCCAGGGATTGAGAAGCCTTCTCAGGATAAGAAAAACTCTATTGAAATTTCTGAAGTCTCGGTTCATTCAGTCCTTTATGCCCTCAAATCCTCCAGGCTTAACCCTGAAGAAGGCAGGAACTATATAAAAGAGAGCCTTCAGGCGATAAGGGACAGAGTGAAGGAAATTAACCCTGAATTTATAGGGCATATTAAACTTTCCCTCAAACTTCCGGATTCCATGATTAAAGGCAGTGTAACTTCTTCAGAAGAAACTACGCAGGGGGAGTTTATTACTCGCAGGAATGAAAAGCTCGAACTGAGGCTACTCTCTGTGATTAAAAAGTCTCTTAAGACAGGCCACAGGAATAAAGTAGAGAGCACACTTGAAGAGGAGCTAAATGAGTCAAAAGTCGCTTTTGAGAAAAAGAAAAGAAACCGCACGGCACACTTAGGAAAATAAGCGGGATCGCGAAAAAAAATGATAGGACTTACGCACTTGAAATGTAAAATCAGACACTTGCGGGCTCGTCAACATTTTTTGAGTTAATACCGTTAAGTCAGTTCCGCTCGTGGTTTTCAATTCAACTGTGTAAGTCCTAAATGAAAAAGGAATAAATTCCGGCAAAAACTTGAAAAAGAGCAAATATAAATAAAATTCGGTTTAAATGTAAAGAAAAAGTATTAGAAGAACTGATACAGAATAACTGATACAGAATAACTGATACTAAAAAAGAAATGGAGTTTCAATTATGCCCGATAAAGTTGACGAACTTGATGCGTATTTCGCCTCCAAAGGAGAAATTACAGAAGCCGAAACTGTTAAAATGGACCACATTATAATGGAAAAAGTTTCCATAAACCCTGAAAGAAGGAATCTCCTTCGGACAGTTGGTATCTTTGGGAAAACCGAAAAAGAGCTAAAGGAAGAGTCAGGCTTAAACGATTTTTTCTTTAAGTTTCATATGGATTTCCTTATAAAAGAAGGGTTTCTTAAGTTTGAAGAAGGGATGTACCGCCTTACTAATACTGGGATTTCATTGCATGATTCGGTATGCTAAAAAGCATTTTTTTCTCATATTTTTTCTTATTTTCCACAGATTTAAAGGCATAAATTTTGAAATTGTAAGTCTAGCTCCATCCGATTCTTGAAAGTTTCTTTTTTCTAAAAAGCGATAAGTTTTTATGTTAATCTGAGTAAAGGCGTAATGATCAATTTTTTTCGATATTCTATGGAAGTTTCAAAAACGCCCAGATATAATTTCCTGGTACATATCGAGTAAAACAAAAGGAGTGTGAAAAAAAATATGCCAGCAATAGTTAACGCAGATGAATGTTCTGCATGCGGATCCTGTGTCGATGAATGTCCTTCTGATGCAATCACCATTGATGAAGAAAAGGGAATTGCAGTTGTTGACCAGGATGAATGCGTAGATTGCGGTGCATGTGAAGAAGCATGCCCGAATCAGGCAATAACAGTACAGGAATAAAAAACAGAGGTCAAGATGGAATAGTTTTTTATTCCATCTTTTCTTTTTCTCTTTTATCAAATCATTTCTTACTCTCTGGAGGCATTTTTTTAGATGGCAGCAGTTAAAGCGGGTATTTTAGGCGCCACAGGCGCTGTAGGGCAGAGATTTGTAGAAGCACTTGCAAACCACCCATGGTTTGAGATAACAGCCCTTGCTGCATCCGAGAGGAGCGCCGGCAAAACATATAAAGAAGCGGCAGGCTGGAGGCTGGATAAAGCCATGCCGGAAAGCGTCGAAAACATAGAGGTCGTCCCTGTAGACCCGAAAGCCATTGATGCGGATGTGGTCTTTTCGGCTCTTCCTGCAGATCTTGCCCTTAGAGTGGAACCCGAATTTGCAAAAGCAGGATTTGCAGTCGCAAGCAATGCATCGTCCTGCAGGATGGAAAAAGACATCCCCCTTGTAATTCCAGAAGTAAACCCCGAACACATGGGACTCATCGAAGTCCAGCAGGACAGAAGGGGCTGGGACGGATACATCATTACAAACCCCAACTGTTCCACTATTGTCATGACACTTACCTTAAAGCCCCTCATGCAGTTCGGGCTTGAAACCATACAGGTAGCCACAATGCAGGCTATTTCCGGAGCAGGTTTTTCCGGTGTATCAGCAATGGCAATCTACGACAATGTAATTCCCTACATAGGAAGCGAAGAGAAGAAGATGGAAACTGAACCTTTAAAGCTTCTTGGGGAATTCAATGGCTCAGAAGTCCTGCCTGCAGATATAAAGATCAGTGCCTCCTGTAACAGGGTGCCTGTAATCGACGGGCACACAGAAGCTATATGGGCGGGCATGAGAGACAAGCCCACGCCTGAAGAGGTAAGGGAAGCTTTCCTGAAATTCGACCCCAAACTTGGAGAACTCCCCTCAGAACCGGCTAAAGCCATTATAGTAAGGGATGAAGCAGACAGGCCCCAGCCGCGCCTCGACCGAAATATGGGAAAAGGCATGAGTGTTTCTGTGGGCAGGATTAGAGAAGGGATCCGCTACACTGCACTGGGGCACAATACAATCCGCGGCGCTGCAGGTGCAAGTGTCCTCAATGCAGAACTCCTGCACGCGATGGGCAAGCTCTGATTTTCAAATAAAGGATTATGAGAAGTAAAAGTCGGAAAACCCGGACATTTACTTTTCTTAAAATTCTTTTCCCAGAAACTTTTCGTTTTGAATTTGTGCTGAACGGTCCGTCTTTAACTGGAAAATTACTTATTCAGACATCCCATTTTCAGGCAGTTTTTCAGAAAAAGAGATTTCTTGCGACCTCTTCTGCCCTGTGCATGACCTCTCGTACAGGAATCCCACTGATTTTTGCAATCTTTTTGCAGTCTTCAAATTCCGCAGAGATATTGAGCAGAACCCCTTCCGAGTCCCTGGCGATTTTGATCGCCGTTTCAAATTCCTGGCCTTCAAGCTCTATTATTATCCTTTCAATATTTCTGGCAGCCGTTAACCTGTGCCGGGCAGGCATAGCCCTTACTCCAAGAGACCCGGTTTCAACAATGATTTTCCGGGCGAGTTTTGCACTGTCTTCAGGCTTTGCAATGACCTTGATAATGTGGGCAGGCCTTCCTTTTTTCATGGTTGCGGGTATAATCGCAACATCCCTGGCTCCCATAGAAAGAAGTTCCTCAAAGAGGTTGCCAAGTACTTCACCGCTTACATCGTCGGCGTTGGTCTCAAGGACCTCAATTATATCCGGAATCAGATGAGAATCAGGTTCAAGAAGCACTCCCTGGAGCACATTGGGCCCCTGAAGCTCGGCATCCCCTGCCCCATAACCTATGGCAATCGCCCTGCCCTGAGGAAAAGTGTCAACAGGCTTTGCAAAATGTGCAAGAATTGCAGCCCCTGTAGGGGTAAGCAGTTCCTTATTCACGCCTCCTCCCCTGAAATAGAGCTTACCTCTCCTGAGGATCTCAAGGGTTGCAGGAGCTGGAACAGGAAGGGTCCCATGAGCACATTCTATTGTCCCGCTGCCCACGCTGATAGGGGTGCAGTGAACCGAATCACAGTTAAGAGAATGGATTGCGGCAGAAGATCCTATAACATCGGCGAGGGCATCGCTCTGCCCCACTTCATGGAAATGAAGATGTTCAAGGTCAGGCTGCCCATGAACCGCAGCTTCGGCTTCTGCCATTTTCAAAAAGATATCAAGAACACTTTCCTCGGTTTTGGAGGGCAGTTTTGCAGCCTTTACGAGGTCCACGATTTCAGGGTATCTTCGTACATGCTCTTTTTCAGGCACATTTATGCGAACATCCAGGGCTTTGATACCCTTTTTCACCACTTCCCTGATATCCACGGATACGGGCACTGAGGCTTCGATTAATTCCTTTACCGCTTCCCTGTCAGCTCCGAGATCAAAAACACATCCCAGAATCATATCCCCAGCTGCGCCTGAAAAAGGATTAAAGACCAGTGATTTCATAAAATTCCTTCCTGAGTACCGCTTTGAACTTATTCACAGTAATTGTCCTCCGGGTATCACTATTTTCTCTGTTCTATTTTCCGCTCTTCTCCAGCAGCAGCAATCATATTGGCAATCCTGGCTGCATAAGCCCCTGCAACGAATCCTGCGTCAATATTTACCACCGCAAGGGTTGAACAGGACTGGAGCATTGAAAGTAGAGCTGCTTTTCCTCCGCCACCTGCCCCGTAGCCAGTAGATACAGGAAGCCCTACTACCGGCACATCAACAAGCCCTGAAACTATTGTAGGAAGCGTCCCCTCCCTTCCGGCTGCAACAACTAATGCTCCCGGGTTCCGGAGTTTTAGCTTATGGAGTTCAGGGATCAGCCTGTGAATCCCGGCAACCCCGACATCATAAATGGCTACGGTTTCACATCCCATTTCGGATGCAACAACTCTTGCTTCTTCTGCGGCAGGTATGTCTGCCGTGCCTGCGGATATGATACCTACAACCCCCCCTGTGCGCGGGGCAGGAGTCCCGTCATGGATAACCACTGTACGTGCGCGGCTGTTCCATTCAAGCTTATCAGGGCCGAAAGCCTTCATTAAGGCTTCCAGGTGTGTGGCAGAAACGCGGGTAATCAGAGCTCTCTTACTTTTTTCTACCATAACCCTGGCAATCTCGACAACATCTTCAGGCTCCTTGCAGTCAGCAAGAATAGCTTCGGCTACTCCAGTCCTGTTTTTCCTGTGGGTATCCACTTTAGCTATATTCGAATAGGAAACAAAACCCAGACTCTTGAGCTGCTGTTCTGCAGTTTCAAGGTCGATATTTCCTTCTTTGACAGATTTTAATATATTAGTAAGATCCATGCGCCACCCTGTACTTGAGAGTCATATCTGCAACATTAATATCAAGGAATAAACCTCTTAATAAGAAGTGCCCTATCAGTAACTTATTGGTTCGGGAGTTCTTTAGGATTTCTCGTTATTTGGGGATTTTGGTAACATATTAAGAAAAATAACAGCGAAAAATTTAAAAATCCGAATTGTCAATGTGTAGAGATCATCATGCGCATAGTACTCTCATTAGGCGGTTCAATTCTCGCAAAAAATCTTGATTCTGATCGTTTTTTAAAATACGCAAAAGCCCTGCGCGACATATCGAAAAAACATACACTGCTAGTAGTGACCGGCGGAGGAGAAGCAGCACGGGACTATATAGGTGCTGCCCGGGCTATAGGGGCAGATGAAGTGACCTGTGACTACATAGGAATTGAGATCACTCGCCTGAACGCAAGGCTGCTTATTGCGGCTCTCGGGCCCGATGCATATCCTGAAATTCCTTCAAACTATCTTGAAGCCTCAAAGGCTATGACTTCAGGAAAAATAGTGGTAATGGGAGGAGTTACCCCCGGCCAGACAACTGACGCTGTTGCTGCAATCCTTGCAGAGTACCTGCGTGCAGACCTGCTGACAATTGCAACCTCGATTGACGGAGTTTATTCTTCAGACCCTAACTGCGACCCGAGTGCAGTTAAATTCGATAAAATATCTCCTGAAAAGCTCATAAGCATTGTTATGGCAATAGAGATGAAAGCAGGCTCGAAGTCACCTGTGGACCCTGTAGCTGCAAAAATTATAGAACGCTGCAAGCTTGACGCTCTTGTTATGGATGCCAGAAACCCTGACCTTCTTCTAGAGGTAATGGGTGGAGAAACAGCCAGGAAATCTCCGCTTTCCTGCGGGACCTGGATAACAGCAAAAAAATAAAAACCTGAAGCAGATTTATAATTCTATCCTGGTATATTGAAACCTGGTATATTGAAACCAAAGATGAAGACAAAATCAAAACTTAAACATAGAGGTAGCTACATACATTCATTGCAAAACCCTGATTGGTCTAATGACCCTGGTTTTCTGCAGCTTTTGGAAAGGAGGAGTGACCGGGCTTGAGCCTGACAGAAAAAAAGAACTGTTCAAGAGAGATCGAATTTATTTTTCGTTCATTTTCTCTAATTTTATTCCTTATTTTCTTCTGTGCCCAGATAAATCCCGTTTATGGAGCAATAAGCGGGACAAACACCAAAGAAGACGCAATTATTATTGATTTTTTCTCAGACCATGACCTGAGCGATGCAACGGTCAGGTTTGAAGAGCCCCACAAAAATGTATCCCTTGTTTTTACCCTGAGTTCAGGAAAAAAGATCCTTAAAACAGAAACCTTCCACCTGGGTTCAGTGCAGGCAGGGCAGGAAATTACAAAAGTCCTTTTCTGGGGACTTCCGGAAGACTTTGGAAATAGGAACTCTTATACAGCACAGCTTTATGTAAAAGAAGGGAATGAAGATCTTGCAACCCAAAAAACCTCTTTTCCTTACCGAACTCCACATCTTTTAAACCTTAAAGTTGTAGATTTTTCTGCAGACTCTGGAAAAGCTTCAGTTCTGATGACTCTTACGAGTTCCGCAAATCCCGGACTTGTTAAGGTCCCTGAGCCCTGTGTGATAGACCTTGACATTAAACTCCTTTCCGGCACGGATATTATACACACTGAAACCCTGGAAAATATCCCTGTAACGGGTACCTATTATAACACAATTAACTGGTCTTTCCTTCTTGAAAAAGACAAAAATTACACAGCTCTTTTGAAGGTACATTCCCGTTCCCCTGAGCTTACTACTGCTCATATATCGGAATTCTGGGCGGAAGAAAAGGTAGAAATCCTCGATACGGACATCGATGTGGACGAATACGGGGCAAGCGTTACAGTCGTGGGAAAATCCCAGGTGCCTTTTAACGGAATTGTCAGGGTAGTTCTGACTCCTGAAGAGGGAGATGTTCAGGTTTTTGAAGAAACTGCAGATATTCTTACCGCAGGAAAAGATGATACCGTAGGAATTATCTGGCAGGGGGTTCCCAGGGGAGACTATAACGTAAAAATATATGCAGTAAACCTGGATGATGAAGTCCTTGACAGCCATGAAACGGTTCTGCGGGTTTTTGATCCCGTAGTTGAAATAACCCCCCAGGAAGAGTCTCCTGCATTCAGTTTTCAAGCAACACTTGGAATTATCCTTTGCTTAATGGTTGTTATGCTGAGAAGAAGAAAAAAATGAGGGCTCCAGGAATATTAACAAAATCAAAGTAAGTAAACTAAAAATCATAATCTCAAAGCCAGTAAGTTAAAAATCATTACTTGAAAGCCATTATCCTTAAAACTGGCAATCTCAGGCGGTATAAATATTCTGGAGTTTAAATGAAACCGTATGCGGGACCATTATGCTTGACCTGATTATCCGAAATATAACGAACAGGAAAATCCGGAGCGCATTGACAATCTGCGGGATAGCACTCGGGATTTTTGCAGTCATAGTTATGGGCGCCATGTCTGAAAATTTCAACCAGACTTTTGAGCGTTCTATTAGTGTTACCAGCGACAAGATCCGGATCTTTTCCGAAAGCGGGGTCTTTGGAGGGGGGCTTACGGACGACAAGGTAAGCGATGTCCTGCGGGTAGCCGGAGTAAAAGATGCCTATGGGATTTTGATGACAACCTTTGATGAGGATAAGATGGGCATGACAGGAAAACAGATCCTTGGGGTCCCTCCTGAAAAATCCAGTGTCGCCCTTTACCCTGTGGAGTTAAAATCAGGCCGCTTTCTAAACTCCGGAGACTCTTACAGTGTTGTAGTTGGAAATAGTATAAAGAGAGAGTACAACCTTCAGGTCGGCAGCAAGTTTGAGATTCACGACAAATATTTTACTGTTGTCGGAATCCTTGATTATACAGGCTCTATTTTTGACAGTGCAGTGATTATTCCTCTTAAAACTGCTCAGAACCTTTATAGTATGGGGAATTCGGTATCCTATATCTTTGCCGTGCCTGACGAGCGGGTGGATGCAGAGATGCTCTCCAAGCGCATCGAGTTAAGCGTAAAAGGTACAAGCACCCTTTCCCCAAAAGAACTTGAGGTGCAGGCAGAACAATCCTTTATGATATTCAGTGTAATAACCATCAGCTCCGGGCTCCTTGCAGCAATCATAGGTGGGCTTTCTGTGATGAATACTATGCTTATGTCCGTTTCCGAGAGGACAAGGGAGTTTGGAATTTTGAAAGCCATAGGCGCAGAAACACAGGATATCCTGCTCCTGACACTCGGAGAGGCTTCATTCATGGGCTTTTTAGGCGGAACCCTTGGGATTATTGTTGGTGTCGTGGCTGTCCATATCATAAACGCCTGGCTTGCAACGACGAGGATTGTCCTTTTCATGATAACTCCGAGGCTGCTCATTATTGCAATGCTTTTTGCCCTTCTGATAGGAGCTCTTTCAGGGCTTTATCCGGCTTACAGGGCCTCAAAGATGAGTCCTATGGAGGCTTTGAAGCATGCCTGACGCAGGGATTGGTGGAGAAAGTCTTGAAACTAAGGAAAAAGATGAGAATAAAAATAGATGGGGAAACGAAGGGCAAAAAGTCATAATGCTGGTTGAAAACCTCTCCAAAACCTATATGCAGGGTAAAATTCCTGTCCATGCCCTCCGCTGTGCCTGCATAACCGTAAGAAAAGGAGATCTTCTTGCCATAATGGGA
This sequence comes from Methanobacteriota archaeon, assembly GCA_030054735.1. Lineage (GTDB taxonomy): Archaea > Halobacteriota > Methanosarcinia > Methanosarcinales > Methanosarcinaceae > Methanosarcina. The sequence continues at coordinate 16,573 of JASGVX010000038.1, forward strand.
CCTTCTGGTTCGGGGAAATCAACTCTTCTGGCTCTTATTGGCACGCTTGAAAAAGCCACTGACGGAAAAATAATCCTTGACGGTATAGACCTTACTTCAGTTCCCGAAAATCTGCTTCCTAGAGTGAGAAGGGAAAAAATTGGTTTCATTTTTCAGCATTACAACCTTGTCCCTACACTTTCAGCCCTTGAAAATGTAGAACTTGCCATGCGCTTTTCCAAAGTTACAAAAAAAGATAGGAGAGAAAGGGCAAAATCCCTGCTTGAAGACCTGGGCCTTGGAGACCGCCTCAACCATAAACCTGCAGAACTGTCCGGCGGAGAACAGCAGAGGGTTTCTATTGCCAGGGCACTTGCGAATAAGCCTGCCCTTATTCTAGCTGACGAACCTACAGGTGAAGTAGATACCAAAACCAGGGACTCAATTATTCGGGTTTTCAAGGAATTGAGCCAGAAGGGGCAGACAATTATTGTGGTAACTCACGACCCTGAGGTCGCAAAGGAGTGTTCAAGGGTGCTCAGGATAAGGGACGGGATGATTAAAGATTAAGAAAAAAATAAGGAAAAAAATCCTGAAAAAGGATTATTCTTAAATTTCTCCAAGCTCCCATCCAAGTTGTTCTTTTATTACGGCATATGCCATGGCAGGTGGGATGATCCCAATATCAGTTACGATCATGTCAATATATTCGGCTGGGGTAAAGTCAAAGGCCGGATTTTTTACCTGCACATGGGGGAGTTCTGCGAGAAACGAAGGATCGACTACTTCTTCTGCGGCTCTTTCTTCTATTTCTATAGGAATCCCCAGAATGGTACTCGGGCTGAATTTGAAGGTCTCGGCAGCTACCATGAAACTCTTTCTGGCTTCATGAGCAGCGAGGGCAAGCTGGGAAGTCCCTATTTTGTTTACAAGAGCTCCATTTGCCGCAATCGCATCAGCTCCTACTATTACCTTATCTACATCTTTCATATAATAACGTACAGCGGAGTCTACAATCAGGGTTGTGGGTATTCCAAAGCCGTTGAGATGCCGGACTGTCAGAAGGCCCTGCCGCCTTGGACGGCTTTCAGTGGCAATAACAGAAATATTATTTCCGTCTTTAAAAGCCGTAGTAATTATGGAAAGTGCAGCATGGGAGTTGCAATGAGTCATTATTACATCCCCGTCCTGGACTCTTCCTGACCCAATTTTTCCTATTCTCCCAAGGGCTTTATCCGCTCTTTCAATAAAGAGAGTGGAGTTTTTGATGACTTCCTTCCTGGCTTCCTCTACGTTATCTGAAGAGTATCTGGAAGAGAGTTTTACGGCATTAGGAAGGGATACGGCTGTAGGCCGGGTGCTGATAAGGTAATCAGAAGCTTCTCTGATTCTGGCTGCAAATTCCTCAATTGAAGCAGCCTCGAGCTGTGCAGCATAATCCCTGACGGCTTCAGCTGCAGCCTTTGCAATCCTGCCTGCGCCACGGATTTCCATTGTCCGGATCTTTTCTGCGGTTTCCTTAACTTTCTCCATAATATAAGGGATGGTCAGGGCCTGATTTATAGCTATCTTCCATAGATATCTTCCAGTTACACCTGATATCAGCGGATAAGACCCGGATTTATTTAATTTAGATCTGTGTTATTTTTTCCGACCTATCCCTGTAGTAAGCAAAGAGATCTTCTCCCCACTTAAGGGCAATAGGAGTGAAACACAGGATGTCCTGCGTATGGTCATAAGTGCCGTTAGAAAAAGGAAGACTTAGAGAGAGAAACTTATCAGTAACAGCATGAGAAAATTCAATTTTTTCATTACAGACATAGAAAGATGTATTATCGAGATTAAGAAATTCTCCTAAATCAGTCCTGTATTCCACTTTTATTCTCTCATAAACCGGGGGAAGCACAATAACAGAGACATCTACCCCTTTTTTTGCAAAAGAAAGAAAAAGAGACGGATAAAGAGGGTGAAAAATGGAAGAAATGCCATTTATCCTTGTAGAAATTGTAAGTTTTTCTACAAATTCCCTGTGAGGTTCAAAGAGGCGAGTCCAGTCAGGAGGTTCGGAGAAGGTACATTTCTCAAGATCTCCAAACCTGCTCCTTAAAGAAGCAGGTATGCACTCAAGTGCATGGCTTGCCCAGAACTCATATTGATTGCTAAAAACATTTAATAAACCCGTCATTGCCCGCATTCTCTCAACTACCGCTATGCCAAGAGGAGATAGGATGTAAGAGTCTTCTGTTTTGAACAGCAGAGAGCCTTCTCTTAATTTTTTAATCTGAGGGAGGATGGCTACAGAGCTGGTATTCAGTTGTTTTTTTATTTCTTCAATATTTTTTGGTCCCTCTTTCAAAAACAAAAGAAGATCTTTCCTTTTTTCAGATAGGAAAATTAGTTCGAGAAGCGGGCTCTTCATGGATTTGAGATATAAGTAAAAACTCAATAAGTACCTTTCGTATTTTTCGCTGTTTTTAGAAGCAGTATTAATTTGTTAAAATTTTTACTTAAGTGGTAGAAGAGAATTAAAACATACTACCCAAACAAAAAATATAAATTTAAATAAATGTTACAGAGTAAAAAAATTATCAGGATTGAAAATCTAAGATAGGACTTTCGAGCCCGAAGAACTGAATTTTGAGGCCACTAAATAATTTAATGGGAAGCAAATTTTGAGGTCGCATAGGTTATATACCTCTATAACATAGAAAGAAAATTAACGATTAAGAGTTAAGGGGTTTTTCTCTTAATCGTAGGGGTTGAATCATAAAATTGGGAGCCGAATCAGAGGTGGCGAACGGCTCCCAATTATAACACAAATAACTTCAAAGAGCTATTATCCATAAAAATCATCTTTTATTTATTACCCAAATGTACAATTTTTTAAAGAGTAGCTGGTTTTTGATAAATATATTTAGATAATAGCATTTGAATTGCAGAGCTAGAAAAATCTATGAAGAAATGCAAACTAAATCATTTTTTTAACAAAGATATTGAGTACTGAACCCCTGATTTAAACGCCCGATAGATTGAAAAAATTTATATTGTATATTTTCAAATTTTTTTGATTTTCAGAAGAAAATCATGACAAGCTTTTTGATGGAATACCGGATTGGGATCGGATCTGCAGCAACTACTGGTATGAGAATAAGAGAAATAAATGACATCAGGGGAGCTATTATATTAGAAATGTTTTTCATGCAAATCCCTTAAGTGTATCTTTTCTAAGACTTACGCACTTTAAATGTAAAATCAGATACATACGGGCTCGTCAACATAATTTGAGTTTATGCAGTTAAGTCACTTCCGCTCGTGGTTTTCAATTGAACTGCGTAAGTCCTATAAGAATCATACAGTTAGAGAAAATGGCCGAAAAAATTATAAGGAGTTGAGTAAAAGAAGTCAAAGGAGTTTGAAAGTATTTCCCGTACTACACGAACCCCATAAGACAAGCAAGCCCCAAGAAGCAGTGATTATGTTAGCTGTGCGAATATTTAAGCTTATTTAATCTTGCCTCCTGGGCCCTAAACAGGAGATAAAAGGTGGTTAAGAACAAAATTGGAATAGGTACACTTGTTTTAGCAGTACTGCTGGTTGGTATGATATTGATGCCAGCTGCAAGTGCACAGAAAGAAGAGAATTATTCTGTAACTGCTGAGGAAGCTTTTAAACACGCAAATGTACACATGGCAAAATTTATTGCAACAGACGCACCCTATTTTGAGAACTGGACAGATAAGGTAAAAATTCCTCAGAGGAGTTCGATAAACTTCTGATTTTCAACAGTTACCTATGAACATATATAACAACAACCGACCAAGAATTAGGTTTATCGAAACCTCCTTATTTATAGGGTGTTAGTATGAACAAATCCAGAAGGGAGCTGCTGATGTTCTCACTTTTCAATGAGTCTATAAGTTGGGATTTAAGATGGAAGAAATAACATATGATAAAACATATCAAAAGCATAATCTCATAAGAGGTTTGGGAATAACTTCACTTACGGTTTTAATATTAGCTGGTGTAGCAGGTGCATCGCCATTTGCTTATATTACTAACTACGAAAGTAATAATATTTCTGTAATTGACACTTCTACGAACAAAGTTACATCCACAGTAGAAGTAGGAAACTTTCCTTTTGGAGTTGCATTCAGCCCGGATGGGAAAAAGGCATATGTGACAAATTCTGTTGCTGATTCAACTAATTTTACAGGTACAGTCTCTGTAATTGACACAGCCACAAACGCTGTTGCAGCCACAATAAATACAGGAAACAACTCACTTGAAGTCGCATTCAGTCCGGACGGAACAAAGGCATATGTGGTGAATTCCAATATTTACCATGACTCCACAGCTACTATTTCGATAATTGACACAATCACAAACGAGGTTACAGCCACAGTGCATATAGGAGACATTCCTCGCGGAGTTGCAGTCAGCCCAGATGGAAAAAAAAAGTGTATGTAGCTATACAGTTTCCTGGCCCTGATTCACTTACAGGTGCTGTTAATATAATTGATACAGCCACAAACAATATTACAGCCACTGTGCCTGTAGGAAGGGCACCTTGTGGAATCGAAGTCACCCCAGATGGGACAAAGGTATATGTGGTAAATTATGCAAGTCACACTGTCTCTATAATTGACGCCACTACAGACAAGGTTACAGATACAGTGAAAATAGGAAAATACCCTGTTGAAATTGCCTTTGGAAACTTTGTAGATTCTAATATGACTGGTCAAAGAACAAGTGGAAACGAATCGAGCAAAAATAACTCTACTCCAGGTTTTGAATTATTAGGGAGCTTGACCTGCCTTTATGGGGGATGGAAACTCAAGAAAAAGTAATGCGAGACTTGGAGAACCTGAAGTATTGGCATTAATGATCTATTATCTCTCAAGTCTGATGTAGAAACTTAAGAAACCTGATATATCGAAACACTGCACATCATGAGGGATTGAAATTCTTCAATTTTTATGTGCTGCTTTTCCCTATAAATTACTTTATTTTTGAGACAGCCTGAATATCTCGGAAAGCGATTTTTATTTGTAATCTTCGTGTGCTGGTATAAGCGGAGGTTTTATAAAAAACACCAGAGCAGGCCATCTCAAAAATAAAGTTAATTCTACAATTGTGTCGTTTTTTCTACTAAAAGGTTAATTTATGCCTAAATTTCTCTGTTTTAAGTGGGCTTGTTTTTAAAGTTAACGTATCTCATAATCCAATTGTAGAAATGATTTGAGTTTTGAGGCAGCCTGATAAGTTTAAATTTAAATTCACTATCTTTTATGCCCGAATTTGTGGAATAATTCTCATATTCTAGGTCATCAGAAGTTTGTCACCGTTATAACTTTGGACCTTTAGCAGCATCCAGATTTTGGGATCAATCCATTTACTCAATTTTAGGCAGTTTTTTAGAAGTTTTCCGGCCAATTTCTCTAACTATCAGAGATCAGGGAATCTTTACAGATCTAAAATAAGCTAGAAAAAACAGTTAGAGAAATTGGCCGGAAGTTATATATAGGGAAGTTTAACACGAATTTCTTAAGGTCTACAGTCAGTAACCAGGTTTTTCATCAAAGGCTATTTTATCAGGCTGTCTCAAAACTAAAGTTAATTCTACAATTGTGTCAATTTTTTCTACTATAAGGTTAATTCATATCTATATTTCTCTGTTTTAAGTAGTCATATTTTTAAAGTTAACGGTACTCATTATCCAATTGTAGAACTGGTTTGGGTTGTGAGACAGCCTGAAATACAAATCGACCATCAAAAATTAGATGAACATGGATTTTTGTGTCTTATTCAACATATTATATCCTCTATTTCTTTTCAGCTTCAGAGACCTTTGTCCCCGAAAATCTCTTTTTTATCCACTTCCCATAAAATGCAAAGGCAGCCAAAATTGCAACTACACCTGAAACAAATACAAGAGGATTTCTACGATCCATGAATGGGTTATCTACCTGGACTCGTTTCATGGAATATTTTTTAAAAACATAAGTTCTATTCTCCATGAACAGAGTTCCGTTTTCATTTTCAAACCATATTTTTAAATTATGAGTACCAGGGTTGAGAACAATAAGATTCTTGAGGTCCAGAGGTCCGAAATCATCCAAATAATAATAAAGAATTCTGTTTGAGTCCACGGAATTATCTAGATAACCGATTACATATACTACCCTATTCTCAGAGCTCTCTATTTCCTGATGAGGAGGTTCAGAACTTCTGCTTTGTTTTCCCTCATTTACAACATTTATACTCTCGGTGCCTCTATTTCCATAACGGTCGGTTGCCAGAACCTTGATGGTATGTCCTCCTACCGGAAGCGAAAAAGTCCTGCCTGATTGGAGATTTCCCAAGCTCTGATTGTCAAGAAAGACTTCCACAGTACTCTCGGGGTCAGAGACGTTATAGATGAGTTTAAATAAGGCTCCTGAAATCTCAGGATTGGAGACATTAACAAGGGGAGCCTGATTCTCATCTGGATCTGCCAGATAAATAACACTTCTTGCAGCTAGAGTACTTGCATTCCTGATAACCGAAAAATCGACATTATCAACTGTATCACTTAATTCATGGAAGTTTTTGCCATTATGGTGGCAAAGAGTTACTGCAGGTATGTTGTTTTCCCAGAAAATTTCATGATCTCCTCCTATTAAAGGATGAATAAAGTTTGAATAATCCGGAATTTCAGATTGAATTTCGATCCCTGAGTCTCTTGCCTCGTTTTCAAGAACAGATTTAAGCCAGGCATTCTGGGGAAGATATTCTATGTAGAGAGGCTCGTTTCCTATAGAATCCACATTAATAACTGCAACAATAGAGTCTTTTAGCTCTGGATGTGCTTCAACCCATGCCTGGCTGCCAAGAAGGTTATACTCTTCTCCGGAAAAAGCAATGAAATATATTGTCCTGTTTAATGACTCATTTTGCAATGTTTTTGCAAGTTCAAGCATGCAGGCAACTCCACCTGCATTATCATCCACTCCTGTTCCGTTGGCCGATTCGCAAACGTAAGTATCGGACCAGACCGGCCAGAGATAGGGCCTTTTGACCCTGGAATCAAAAAAACCTCGTAGACCGGATTTAGGAGGTACAAGTATTCTTGAATCATAATGTGCAGTTACGAGAATAATCTCATCTTTAAGGACATTTCCCTCTTTAACTCCCACAACGTTTGCGCCACTCACATTCCAGTAATTGAAATTCCTTGTGCGCACCCTTACGGAAAAATTATCAAGAGAGACATGCAGACATGCGTTTTCCATCTCATTTTTTATGAATAGAGAAGCTTCGGCAGCGTTTTTGCTTCCTATTTTTCTTTCCCCAAAAGAAGATATGATCCGGGTTGAGTTTTCGATTCTTGTTTGGGAAATGTCAAGCGGAACTGATAGAGATTCTCCACTTAATTTTGAGAGAAGGGAAGTTGTCTTGTCCGTACTATCATTCCAGCCAGAATACGAAATATTGTATACAATTTTTTCTGAACAACTATTTGTTTCATTAATTTCATGAAAATCAGAAGAAAGTACATGGTAATCATGGGCAAATACGGTTTCCGAAAGTAAAACTAAGATTAAAAAAGTAATAACTATGTTTGCTAATTTTCTGCTCATGCTCTCACCAAAAACTACTCTTTTCTCAAGAATACAAATGCTATTCCAAATATAACAACTGTCAGGAAAGGACAGATAAATGCTATCTGTGAAGCGTTCGTATCATGGATTTCGCCTTCCTTAATTTTGTTATTGTAGATTTGGTTGCTAGAGCTTTCCGTTACGATACTTTCACTGTTATTTGATAGGAAATTATCTTTAACTGTATTATTACTGGAATTCCTTATTATTGAAATTCCAATACGGCTGTTGTTTGATATGAAATTATTTTTGACCGTATTATTGTTGGAATCAGTTATTTGAACTCCAACAAGGCTCAAAGTTACATTGTTATCTGACATTGTGTTATTATTGCTGGATTCAGTAAGTAGAATACCGTCATTACTATTTGAGACCATGTTATTTCTCAGTGTGTTGTTATTACTGCCATCTTCAATCCAGATACCGTCTTCTTCGTTCGAACTTGCATTATTATAACTCAAAATATTATTTTTAGAGCCCCAAAAGTAGAAGCCAAGTCGGTTGTTAAAAGCATCATTATTGATGAGATCATTGTCGTTAGAATTTGTAAGACTAATGCCTCTCTCATTATCAGAAACAGTGTTCTTGCTCAGCATGTTATGATCGGAACTCTGGAGATCTATACCGACTACGTTGTTTGATAATTTGTTGTTACTAATAATGCTGTTATTAACTCCTTCGAGATGTACTCCAGCGGTTGGAAATGTAACAAAGTTACTAGCACCAGTAATTTTAAAGCCACTGATAGTTACGCCATCCTCTGTCACATTGAAGATATGTTCTCCAGGATTGGAAGCCTGAATTATGGTATCATCTGGATTGCCAGAGTTAGATTTTATGGACACAGATTTATTAACAATCACATTTTCCGTGAAGTTTCCATTGTAAACAAGAATTGTATCGCCATCTTTTACATTATTGATAGCTTCCTGAATTATTGTGTAATTCGCTTCACCATTTTTGCTCACTGTGACCGTAGCTGCTTCTGCGGTGCCTGCAATTAAGGCAGTGTGCCTAATTTTCTGTAAAATTCTCTATACCCTTTTCCTCTTGTTTTTTGATTATTGTTCCATTATTAAATACTTATTTCCTGTAATCCATTCTTCATTTATATCTATGAGTATTG
>JASGVX010000039.1 GCA_030054735.1 Methanobacteriota archaeon
TTTAGATATGTGGTGATAGTTGAACCAGATGTTAACCAACTTTTAATCTCATTTATAGACAGGGGATACCATAAAACGACATCAAGAAAAATGTTCTGATTTTTAATGTCGACCTGCCGAATCTAGGAAAAAATGTAGAAATCACTAGATTTTGGAACTGAGTCCATCCATTGGTCAATCAATTTTTCCTTATTTACCCCCTTTTCCGGAGTAACTCACGTTTTTTCAACTCTTCAGTGAATGAGTTGCATTAAATGAGTTGATGCCTTTTGCCGTATTTTCAAGCAGCCTGAAAGCAAGCTCCTTGTCCGGCCAAAATGCCAGACCGCAGTCCGGACTTGCATATCTTATACGGTCACCGAGAATAGGGTATGCTTTTTCAAGCCGTTTTTGTACGAGATCAGGGGTTTCAATCTCAGTGACGATCTTTTGCATATATTCTTTTTCTTTCCAGGCATTGACTTCATAAGTCTCGTTAACAATGCCTATAAGACTGGAAATATCAGTCCTCGAAACCCCAAGCCTTATATAAGTATTAGAGTCCTCCAGAACTTTTTTGTCCAAAAGGTCTATGTAAGAGGGTGTTGCAGCATATTCAAATCCAATAACATTGATTGGAGTTTCGCAAACTAATTTGTATTTTAATGGAGAGTGCAGATGAATCTCCACGTCTGCTCCCTGTTTTCGTGCGTGAATAGAAGCCAGAGTCAGAGCGGATATGATGTCAGAGTCAGAAAACTGGATTCTATCATTCATTCCAAGGCTGGGTTCATCCAGAGCAATAACCTTGATTTTGAAGTTCTTGGCAGCTTTAAAAGCCTGTATTATGAAGTTTTCAATATTCAGAGCCATAATGTGATATGCATCTACAAAAGCGGTTTCTCCGAAAGCCTGAAGATAAAGGTCAGTAGGACCGGCAACGCATACTCTTAGCTCCAGAGTCTCTCCTGTCTCTTCCCTGTAATGTTTTGCAACTTCGTCAATTATCTCCAGCTCAAGAATTTTTGCGCTCTCTTCTTTTACGACATAAGGCTCATGACAGTTCTTTTCATCTTTAATAATGTCCAGAAACTGCCCGATCATATCCCTGAACTGCGGATAAGTTGGAACATGCACCCCTATGTCTATTTTTTTCTGGAAAGCCTCCCTTACCAGAGAAAAGAGTTTTTCATCTTCAGTTCGGGTTTCGGCTGCAGCTTTCACCCATTCCCTTGTAATACCTTCAGGTGTGGGAAGGCTGCCTCCATCAATGAAAGTGATCTTCTGCATATCTGGTATATAAGCTCAATCGAGTATTATAAGTATTGGAATTACTCCAGATAATAATACAAACGAACATATACTAATTTTTTGAAGTAGATGATTGCAGATTATTTAATAAGAAATATATAAATAGTGATCTAATGTATTGAAGACCATATATGAAAGGAAGTTAGGAACTTTTCCCTGAAACGTAGCATGGGGAAAAATGACAAGAAAAAGGAAATAAAATTAAGGCTTGATCGGGGGAAATAGCCAGAGAGAATCTTAACTGTTGTAAAATTATGATCGTGTCCATGAGTTATTGATCAATCCCAAAAAAGCGAGTACAACCCCCGTATTTGAGATAAATTTAGAGAATTCCTCATGCTTACGGTTTTCAATAATTCATGCGCTTAAATTTAAGCACTTAATAAGATATCAGAAGAACCTTATGCGCTTAAAAAGGCGGAAGTTAGGATTAAAAGGAATTTATACATTCTTTTATTTCTCAGAAATACCTGCCATGGAAATTAATTTAGGGGTATATCTCTGAGATCCGATAGGCATTATATGGACCCCACGTGATATTTTTTTCAGTTCCTTAATAGTTTCGGAAGCTATCAAAAGGCCTTCTTCCATAGGGGAAGATGCGTCTTTTATTCGAAGAATGATTTCTTCAGGTACATGAATTCCCGAAATGTTTTTATTCATAAATTCAGCCATGCCCACGGATTTTAAAGGAATCAAACCTGCGATTATAGGTACCTCGAGGTAGTTTACTGCTTCCGCAAATTTCTCAAACATGCCTATATCATATACAGCCTGCGTCTGAATAAAATCTGCTCCACACTTTACCTTCTTTTCAAGCTTTATGAGTTGCAGAGTTTTTTCAGGATCTATGCCAGAAACAGCGCCTGCACAGAAAGAAGTGCCTCCATCAAGCTTATTTCCTGCAAAATCAATGCCTGAATCAAGCTTCCGGACAAGTTGCAGCAACTGTACAGAATCAAGGTCATAAACAGGCTTTGAGCCAGGGTGATCACCGCAGGTAGGATAATCCCCGGTCATCAGGCAGATGTTCCGGATTCCAAGTGCATATGCTCCCAGAAGATCGGACTGAAGCCCTATTCTGTTCCTGTCCCGGCAGGTAAGCTGCATTATAGGCTCATGTCCTTCATCGAGTAGAAGCTTGCTGAAAGCCAGAGAGCTCATGTGCATAATTGAGCACTGGTTATCTGTAACATTTATAGCATCTACAATACCTTTTATCTGTCGAGCATCTTCAAGAATATCTGAGAATCTTGTCCCTTTGGGAGGAGAAACCTCAGCAGTAACCAGAAATTTCCTGGAGTTCAGTTTTTCACAGAAATTAAAGAGCATTGATTAAGAATATTAGGAATAAAATTATTTAAAGCCATGCTACCCAGAGAGCCGGTCAACGTTAATAATCATGTCTACTAATTACATTATAGAAATGCCTGATATTTAGATTAATTGCAGCTTTTGGAAATTAACCTGTAGTTGTCATTAAGAACAAAAATATTAGTAAAAAAATTAATTAACACCATGCTCAAGGGGCGCATGGGTAATATAAAGAAGATCAAGCCTGTTGATTTTCTTCAGGTGATCATAAATAAGGCTCCAGACACAGTTTTTCTCCCTGTTAACCTCACACATCCCATTCACAGCACCCCCGCAGGGCCCGTTGAGGAGAGCTTTAGGGCACTGAGCCTTCGGACAGAGCCCGCCATACTTACTTATGGTACAGTCTCCACACATAACGCACAGGTTAAGAAGCAGTTCGCCTCCAGTGGAACCTCCAAGTGAAATGGTGTTGTTTGAACCATATACAGGAAGGTCTACAACACTTGCAATAGCAGAAACTCCACTGCCGCAGCCCATAACAAGAATACAACTGGCTTCATTTATTTTATCGTTTTTCTCAACCAGGGACTCAAAGGACCGGATACTGCAGGAGGCAGTCGGGAGAGCCCAGCCTACCACGTGCTTTCCGCTCTTTTCAAGATTCCTGCACATATTAAGGACTTCAGGTTCTCCTCCGGTCTTCAGTTTTGCAGCACATACATTACATCCGACAATAAAGATATCGTCTTCACCTTTTAACATGTCCAGGATTTCTTCAAAGGGTTTCGCTGAAGTTATAATCATAATTACCTCAAATATCGGTATTCCAGGTTAGTCCGATTCGAAATACATTCACGTATCATCTCTGCGATAAGCGGCAAGGAGCGGGCCTGACTATCAAGTTTCCGTGCAAGACGCCAAAACTGCAACAGGGTGCCCATAACAAGCAGATCTGTGAATTCTGTTTCATGGGAAACTGCATCCCTGGCAAGTGCTGCATCTCCTCCCCTTGCAAGCATCTCCTGTTTTATTATCAGAGCTTCTGTGCTTGTAAGGTTCTTTATCTTCAAAACAAAATGGATGCTTTTTTCCTGCATTATCTCTGAACCAGTTTTTGTAGCTCTAATATTCCTCATCGCAATGCCTGCATCCTGAGGGGTTTTCACTTCAAGAACTGAAACCTCATACCTGCTTTCCTTTACAACACTTGTGCGGCTTCTCAGGGCTCCTGAAAGCTTAACAACGTCAGAAGTCTCGGGTACATCATGTGTACGGATAATGTGTGCGCCTTTGTAAACAGCAATTGCCGCTGCAGCCAGGCTGCCGTAGAGCCTTTCATTTGCAGGTTTTCCGAGCACGTCTCCTATGAAGGACTTCCTTGAAAGAGCTGCAAGCAGAGGTTTTTCAAAAATTTTTAGGCGTTCAAAGTCGTCAAGGGTTTCAAAATCATAAATAGGGAGCTTATCTTCTGTCCACCTGCCTGATGCAGGGTCAAGAATTAGTTTTTCAGGTGCTATACCTCCAGCCTCGGCAGTCTGAATAATGGAGTCAAGTGCTTCAATAATGGAATCCATCCCTATAGGGTCTCCGGGAATTTTATTAGAAGCCATTACCACAGCCGGGCAGCCATAGTCTGCTACCACCTTTTTCATGCGGGGGTCTGCCGTAAAACCGGAAACATCATTTATGATATTTGCACCTCTTTTAAGGGCTTCTTCTGCTATATCAGAAAACATCGTATCAACGGAAATTACCGCATCCACGTTACCTTCCAGAGCTTCAAGTGCAGGGATTAAACGGTCAAGTTCTTCTTTTTTACTTATATGCTCTGCAAAGAGCCATGTTGACCGCGAACCCAGGTCCAGGAAAGTTGCTCCATCCTCAACCATTTTCTGAGCGGTATCAAGTACGGATTCAGGGCTTGAAATCGAACCTTTGTAAAAAGACTCAGGGCTCAAGTTTATAATACCCATTACATGTGCAGGATATTGATCTCCTACTTTAATACCGCAGATATCAGTGTTAACTACCATTTTTGACAACCAGACTATATATTAAATCAGTTTATTAAATCAGTTTATTAAATCAGTTAGCACAACAACGCTTGATAAACATGACAATATAAGCAGTAACATGCATAAGCAGTCACAGCTCTCTACAGTGCTCTTAAATAATGGAATTGAAGCCGATTCACAGATGCATTTTCCAGTTATGAAATCTCTCAGCGGCAGTTCACAAAACTGAAACTGCAAACACGGCTTATTTAGCCATAAGCGAATATTCCTGAAAAGCCTTACATTCCACCGCTTTAGATAATTCCTGCAGGCAGGAAAAAACAACATTTCCGGCTGTGAAACTGGACACTGGAGGAATTGAAAGGGAACATGGAGATCGCATTAAGTTAAGTTTGAGAATTTAAGGATTTTTGGATTCCTTGAGAATTTAGATATGGAAACTGAGGAATTTAGAGGTATTATATTCTTTTGGGTTAGATATAATTACGGAAATAGGGCAGATTAGCGATGAAACCAGTATACCAACATTATATCAGGTAGATTTGCTTAGACTTTACAAGTAATCCATATTCGCATCCGAATATTTTATTAGAGCAGGATTATCAATCCAGGATGTCGCAATTTATTCTGGCCATTTATTGATGGCAAACAGCAATATAATAAATAGGCTTCAATGATACATAAAAATATTGATATGTAAAATGAAGTTATCACAATAAGGGCAATCATTATTGCAGAATAATAAAAAGTTTATATAATTATTTAAGAGAATAACCTGAAATGGCATGCCATACAAATTGGGGTCAAATTCCGGCTATAACGCAATAAAAAACAAATTTACTTGTTTTTGATGAAAAATTGGTAACTATTCAGCCTATATTAAACAATATCAATAGCCATCTTTATTAATATCCAAAAGACAAATTTCTGTAACTTATTAATATCCAAAAGACAAATTTCTGTAACTTGATTTTCTTTGACTGCCAGCGGTTGACTGCGTTTTCTCATTGTTCATAAGTTAATTCTTGGTTTCATTTTTTCGTTAGAATCAACATCAACAGACATGTTTTGATAGGCTGAATAATTACAAAAATTGAAAAGGCTATTTTGCTGCCTTAATCCACAGTTAAGAATGAAGATAATAAGAAAACAATGGGAAGAAATTGGTTCAGATTTGTTAATATAATTAAAATTAGATAAAAATATTAAAAAAATAACAAAAAGAAAAAGCATTGGAATAAGAATTAAAGGCTTTTCTCGGCACAAATGAGCACATGCTTCATGAGCATGGCAATTGTCATGGGGCCTACTCCGCCCGGCACAGGAGTTAAAAGGGAAGCTTTTTTGATTACGTTTTTAAAATCAACATCCCCGTATACGCCATCATCTTCTTTGGTAATTCCCACATCAAAGATTACGGCTCCTTCTTTAACCATATCAGCTTTAATGAGGTGCTTAACGCCTGCCGCAACCACTATGATATCGGCACCAAGGGTGTATTTCTTCAGGTCATCGGTAAAGATATGACAGACCGAAACGCTTGCGTTCCTGTTAAGAAGCATTGCTGCCATTGGTTTTCCCACAACATTGCTGTGTCCAATAATAACCGCATTTTTCCCCTGAACAGGCACATTGTACTCTTCAAGTGCCCTGATCACTCCGTGTGGGGTACATGGGACAAGCCCCTCATCCCCTATCATGAGTTTTCCCATATTATAGGGATGAAAACCATCTGCATCCTTTTCAGGAGATATGGCTTCCATCGCTTCCTGAGGAGAGAAGTGTTTCGGCAGAGGAAGCTGAAGCAGGATAGCATGAACCTCCTCCTTTTTGTTAAGGGAATCAATTAAAGAGAGAAGTTCTTCCTGGGTCGCCTCTGCCGGAAGAAGATGGTCTTCCGCTTTGATACCCACACGTTCGCAGGCTCTGTGTTTCAGGCGGACATACATCTTTGATGCAGGGTCGTCCCCTACAAGGATAGTAGCAAGCTCGGGAGTGACACACCGCTTGCTTTTGAGATCTTCTACACCTGACCTTACCTCTTCTTCAATCTTCTGTGCAAGGGCTTTTCCATCTATGATCTGTGACTCATAGCTTTTATCTGACACTGCTAAACCTCCTCCTCAATTAGCCGTAAACAGGAAACTTCGAACAGAGATCCCTTACCTTAGTGTTGATTTCTGACAGCAGAGCATCGTTTCCTGCGTTCTTTATTGCAGTCTCGATGTAGTCGGCAACAAGTTCCATTTCTTTTTCTTTCATGCCCCTTGTAGTGCAAGCAGGAGTTCCGAGCCTTACTCCGCTAGTTACAAAGGGGCTGCGGGTCTCGAAAGGAACGGTGTTTTTGTTGGCAATGATCCCGGCTTTGCTCAGTGCTGCTTCCGCATCCTTGCCTGTAATATTCATATTATTAAGGTTTACAAGCATAAGGTGGTTGTCAGTGCCGCCTGAAACAATATCAAAGCCTTTCTGCTTCAGACCGGAACAGAGAACTTTTGCGTTCTTTACTGTCTGAACCTGATCCTGCCTGAAATTTTCACTCATGGCTTCCTTGAAGGCGACTGCTTTTGCGGCTATGGCATGCATGAATGGACCGCCCTGAAGGCCCGGAAAAACCGCTTTGTTCACACCTGTTGCAAGCTCTTCAGTCTTTGAGATAATCATTCCGCCCCTTGGGCCGCGAAGGGTCTTGTGTGTGGTTGTAGTAACAAAATCTGCATAAGGCACCGGGCTTGGATGCACGCCTGCGACTACAAGCCCTGCGATGTGAGCAATATCTGCAAGAAGATATGCTCCGGCTTCATCGGCAATTTCCCTGAACTTTTTGAAGTCAAGCACGCGGGGATAAGCTGAAGCTCCACAGACGATCATTTTGGGCTTGCATTCTTTTGCCATTTTCAGAAGTTCATCATAATCCAGGGCTTCAGTCTCTTTGCTGACCCCATAGGGTACGATCTTGAAGAGTTTTCCTGAGAAACTTACAGGGCTGCCATGAGAAAGGTGTCCGCCATGAGAGAGGTCCATGGACATGATGGTGTCCCCAGGATGCAGAACAGAGAAGTATACAGCCATGTTAGCGCCTGAACCTGAGTGGGGCTGGACATTTACATATTTAGCTCCAAAAATTTTCTTTGCCCTTTCAATGGCAAGATCTTCGGCAATATCAACGAAATCACAGCCGCCGTAATAACGTTTGCCGGAATATCCTTCGGCATACTTATTGGTCATTATTGAGCCCTGGGCTTCCATAACAGCCCTGCTCGCATAGTTTTCTGACGCGATCAGGTTCAGTTTGTGTTCCTGACGATCGGCTTCCTTTTTGATAGCCTCGAACAATTCCGGATCGATATTTTCAATATAAGACATTACTGTCACCTTCTAATCCATACATTTAAAACTTATTCGAAATCAAGGGTTTCTTGAGAGTGTCGCGTCAATCCTCAAGGATTAAAGGATTTTGATTATTTGTCGACTATATGCGACATTTTACTGCTGGCGCAACACCGGCATAAATTGATTAAGTCTTAGTTTGCTTGTATTCTGGAGCTTTTACTAACATAAGTTGGTTTAAACCTGCAAGAACTGCTTGAAAGACTGGAAAGTTGGAGGCTCGAAGTTCTGAACAATTCTTGAGCTTCTCAATAAGCGGAATTAATCAAGCAGCTTTACAACCTTCCAGATAAAAAGATCTCTAATAAAGAGAGCTCAAATTGAAGGAAATTTCCATACTGAGATTTAGAGACCTTTTTTAGATATCTCATGTAAATTCTCCTGAGTATCCTGGACTCAGAAAATCATGTAATATTGAAAGTTTTCACTTGGAATATGCTTACACATTGGAGTATGCTTACGCGTGTGTAATATAATTTCATATACTTATAACCATCAGAGCGTAAATGAAGACACAGACAATCAAGATACTGATGGGTAAAAGCTATTCCGTTTTGTTATGCCTTCCCATTTCCTAAAGAAGTCTTCCAGATCTGTCTGGCTGGAAATTACCGGATATTAAATACTCTGCCTTCCGGTCTGGACTTCGCTTTTCTTTACTCAACCCTGCCTGATAAAACGCAAATCATGCTTCCTTCCGTCTACCTTCCTGTTTAAAGATCTCAATCAAGGGTTATTACGCTCCTGCCCTCGACTTTAAGTTTACCCTCAACAAAGAGCCTGACAGCTTCGGGATAGATAATATGCTCCTGCTCGAGAATCCTGTCAGTAAGAGTCTTTTCGCTATCCTCCGGTAGCACAGGTATGCATTTCTGGATGATAATCGGACCTGAATCAAGCCCTTCATCTACAAAGTGCACGGTGCAGCCAGCGACCTTTACTCCATATTCAAAAGCCTGTTTTTGGGCATGGAGCCCTTTAAAAGCTGGAAGAAGAGATGGGTGGATGTTAAGTATCCTGTGTCTGTATGCATCAATAATCTCACTTCCCAGTATCCGGAAATAGCCCGCAAGCAAAAGAAGGTCCGTATCGTACTCTCTGAGGACATTTAGAATTTCCCTGTCATATTCAGCTCTGTCTCGCCCTTTGGGATCAAGAAAGACAGCACTAATTCCGTGATTTCGTGCACGTTCAAGCGCATAAGCATTGGCTTTATTAGAAATAACCACATTAACTGCCGCGTTTTTTATGTAGCCCCTTTCAATGTTATCTATGATAGCCTGGAGATTTGAACCCCGTCCAGAGACCAGCACTGCAATCTTTACCGTCATTGAGGCTTTTAGAATGAAACAGTGATATATTAGGCTTTTGGAGTTTTATAGCTGAAAAACCAGAAGTAAATCCTATCACATCAGGGGCTGCGGAAAAATCTCATGCATAATAAAAAAAGCATTTTATGCTCCAGTATTAGTATCCTTGCGCTCCTCGATGAAATCAAGAAGTTCCTGAGAATCACTTATCCTCTCGAGTTCTTTCTTTTCTATCAGCACCGTGTTTTCAACGGATTTCAGTTTGGAACGCCCGTCAATTATGAATACAGACTGTGTTTCCGTAATGCAGGATATACTGCTCATCAGGTGAGCCCTCTTGATTACGGTTGTATTGAATTCACTTATGCCCGTAAGGATGACAGAAGACTTGTCCCTTGAGATGGCTTTGAAAGGTGCCTGAGCTGTTGGGAGCACATCATACCCGAGCATTGATATTGTATTGAGGATCCGGTCTTCAGGCAATGACATGCTGGGTTTTGTCTTTGTTTCTTCTTTTACGGGTTCTGTTTTCTTCCTCGGCTTTCTGCTCCCGCAGGATTTCAGGATATCTATGGGTTTTGCCAGTTCTACCCCGAAAATATCTTCAAGCTGGATTACGACATCAATGGACGCATCCATACCTTCTTCTTCATACTTGCTGATAGTTCTTCTTGAAACCCCTACCATGGAAGCCAGAGCCCCAAGTGACATGGACTGGGTCGTTCTTGCCTTCTTCAGCAGATCTCCTTCTATTGAAACATAAAGACCCCCTGGTGCTGCCGACACAAGAGGCCTGATATTTTCAACAAAGTAATCATAGAGGGTCTGGACGTTCAGGGCAAGAATATCATAACGCATGTACACGACACTGTCTTCAAGCATCTGGTCCCTTGTCTTGGCTCCGATAACGATGGCGGAACCTCCCAGATACTCTGCAAGATACTTCATCTCCCTTGCTGTGTCTTCATTCAGCCCGTCAATATTAAATAAAACCTTGCAAAGTAATAGCGTTTTGTCTTTCCGTGCGGCAACATCAAAGCTCCTCGGGCGTATATTACAGCGGTCAGAGAGTGCAAAACCCGCACGTGACAATACATCAATAATTTGATGTATGAGAACCTCTTTTGTCATTCCATTTATAATTTCTGTTTGAACATCTATATATATATTTCTCAGAGATTGGCAGAGATTATAGAGAAAAAACAGGTCGGAGAATCCCGAAATTAATCTGCCCCATACTACAATTTCAGAGATATTAAAGGAGAAAACTGGATACGGAAAAATGATCATCGGAATTGACGATACGGACTCAAACGAAGGCATGTGCACAACATACCTGGGAGCCCTGCTGCTGGAAGAACTGCAGGAATACGGGAATATAGAAACCCTGCCTCTCCTTGTGCGCCTGAACCCTACGATTCCTTATAAGACAAGAGGGAACGCAGCAGTAGCCCTGAAACTTAAAACCGACTTCCCTGAAAAGGTAATCGCACATGTAAGATCCCGAATAGGAGAATTTGCACGCATGGATTGTGAAAAGACCAATCCCGGTGCAGTATTTATTCAGGAGAAAGATTACGAGAGGCTTCAAGCTCTACTCATGAGTTTTCTGGAAGAGGCTGTAAAGGAAGTAATCGAAATAAAGAAAGCAAAGGACCTTATCTCTGAACTCGGGATCGCCTCAAAGGGTTTCAAAAACGGGAGAGGACTAATAGGCGCACTTGCTGCCTGTGGGGCAATGCTCAACCCTGGAAAGTGGGACTTTACTTTCGAGCACCTGGCGTACAGGGAAAAGGAGAGATGGGGAACTCCACGCGACGTAGATAAGGAAAGTTTCTTTGAAGCTGATAGGAAAACCTATCCTGAGACCTGGGACACTGTGGACCTTGCAAACAGGCTTGTAGTCTGCGTGTCTCATTCGGCAGACCCGGTTTTATTTGGTATAAGGGGAGAAAGCCAGGAAATAGTAAACAAAGCTGCAGCTCTCATAAGGGCAGAACCTGTAGAGCGCTTTGCTGTGTACAGGACTAACCAGGGAACGGACATGCACCTTATACCAGTACAGAGTATAGCTGAGATTAGGGATATGCATTCTTACAGGCTTGAAGGCAAAGTCTCGGCAGCCCCAAAAACCCTTGAAGGAGGACACGTCATTTTTGCTGTAAGGGACCGTAAAGGTGCCGAAATCGACTGTGCGGCCTTTGAACCAACAAAAAATTTCAGGTCTCTTATAAGAAAACTGGTGCCAGGAGACCTGGTCTCTCTTTCAGGAAGTGTCACCTCCGGAACCCTGAACATCGAAAAAATTGAAATTAAAGCTCTTGCCCAAATCTACAGGGAAGAAAACCCGAAGTGCCCCAGGTGCGGAAAACATATGAAATCTGCAGGGAAGGGACAGGGGTTCCGCTGTAAAAAATGTGAGACGAGTTCCCTTTCAAAAGTAAGGTCTGAGATAAATAGGGACCTTGAAGCAGGAATCTATGAAGTACCTCCCTGTGCCAGGAGACACCTTGCAAAGCCGCTTGCAAGAGAAAAGCGCCAGGATGTAAGGATTTTTCCTTCCCGGTAAGGAGAAAAACGCCAGTTAAAATTCTACTGGCCTGAACTGATTAGTTAAATCGCTCCAGTTAAATCGCTAAGTTCTGCAAGTCTATTAGATTTCCGGCACAGGCGGAGCTTTTCTTTTATGTTCATTTCTTTCAATGCGCCTGGTAACAGAGTTTAGCTGTTCAGCAGAAACCCCGGTCTTATTCAGAATTTTTTCAGGTTCTGCGCCATCCTCAAGCATCCTGAGCACTTCATCAACTTTCGCATACGAAATCCCGAGGTCTGCTTCATCGCTCTGGCCTGCCCATAGTCCAGCAGACGGTTTTTTGCTAATGAGAGGTTCCGGAATCCCAAGCCTGCGGGAAAGCTCCCATACTTCAGTTTTGTAAAGTCCACCTACAGGCTCGATGTCAACACCACCGTCCCCGTATTTCGTGTAGTAGCCAAGAAGGATCTCAGTCCTGTTTCCTGTTCCAATAACCATTCGGTTCAGCTGGTTTGCATGAAAATAGAGAAGGGACATCCTGGTCCTTGCTTTCAGGTTGCCCCTGCTAAGCCGGTCTGAAGATCCGCTTTTCGGGACAGCAGCCATGAAAGCTGAGATAATGCCTGAGATCTCAATTATCCGGTATTCTATCCCGAGCCAGTCTGCCAGAGTTTTAGCATCTTCGCTGTCAACAGCAGAGGTAAGGCCGCTTTCGGGCATATGAATGCCAAGAACCCTGTCCTTTCCGAGAGCTTTTACGGCAAGAGTTGCGGAAAAGGCGGAATCAATTCCGCCGCTAATGCCTATGACTACCCCGCTTACCCCTGCTTCGCCAGCCTTATCCCGTATAAAATCAATAATCCTGTTCTGTGCTTTTTCAAGGTCCATACTCTTAAGTCCCTGGAATTTATGAATTATACGAATTCAATAATCTCCAACTCGAGATTAAAATTAAGGATTGCTTTACTGGAGGTCTGAATACTAACATCGGAAGTTTAATTCAGACCTTGTTATACAGTTTTATACACAGAAGCTGTAAATATATTAACCTTCCAGAGAAAATAGAGTGGATGGTAAACTTATTTAATAAATAGAGAATATAGGAGACTCATCTTCCTGACATTATGATATAAATACCAGAGTGTTAAATATACTACACCAGCGCCTGATGCTTGAGCACCCAGATCTTGTACACAGAATGCCTGAAACTGGCTAAAATATGTTACGGAAGAGCAAAACGGAAACCAGCATGTATATAACCAGCAGGCAGCTTCCGGAAACTATGATATTCACGGCATGCTCCAGAGTATTTATTGCAGGACAAATTTTCCGGATGACAGGAATTAAAATAAAAAGAGCATCTAATAATAGAAAACAGACAGTTAATAACTACTTGATCCATAGAAAGCGTCAGTTAAGAAGTATTCGATACAAAGAATTCGAGTAAAGCCAATATCCCTTCATTTTATGTTCATTGCCATATAAATTATAATCAAAAAGACAAGTATTTTCGGGATGATCCATGGAAGAAATACAGTTGAAGGTCGAAAAGGCATATCCTATTGATCTTGGAAGAGGAATTATCCGGCTTGACCCTACAGCGCTATTGAAACTTCAGCTATCTCCCGGTGACATTGTGGAGATAATGGGAAAGAAAAAGACCACAGCGAAGGTATGGAGAGCAGACAGGCAGGATTGGGAACAGGGAATAGTGAGAATTGATAATTTCATCCGGCAGAACGCCGGAGTCTCCATAGGGGAGAAAGTGACCATTAAAAAAGTCGAAGCCCCGGAAGCAAAGAAGCTGGTTCTGGCACTTCCAGAAAACGTGACGCAGGGAGGACCCGAACTTCAGTTTGGGGAACATGCAAATGAGATTATAAAACGGCATATCCTGAAAAGACCTGTGTTCAGGGGAGACATAATTCCGATTATTAATTCGATGGCTCAGCCAATGACCGAGTCCCTTACAACAAGCCAGGTAATCCCGCTTGTTGCTGTTGAAACAGACCCTGCAAACACCATTGTCCTGATCACAGAAGCCACAGTTATTGAGCTCAGGAAAAAGCCGGTACAGGGCTACGAAAAAGCGACGAGAGGCGTCACAACATATGAAGACATTGGGGGTCTTGGGCAGGAGATACTGCGCGTCCGGGAAATGATAGAGATGCCTATGAAGCACCCGGAACTCTTTGCCCACCTTAACATAGAGCCTCCGAAAGGTGTTATCCTCTACGGCCCACCCGGAACCGGAAAGACCCTTATCGCAAAAGCCGTGGCAAATGAGTCCGGAGCTAGCTTCCATTATATTGCCGGCCCCGAGATTGTAGGAAAGTTCTACGGGGAAAGCGAAGAAAGGTTAAGAAAGATCTTCGAAGAGGCAACCCAGGAAGCTCCTTCAGTTATCTTCATTGATGAGATAGACTCCATTGCCCCTAAAAGGGAAAACGTGACAGGTGAAGTGGAAAGGCGAGTTGTTGCCCAGCTCCTGACCCTTCTTGACGGGATGGAAGAAAGAGGGCAGGTCGTGGTTATAGTGGCTACCAACCGTGTGGATGCAATCGACCCTGCGCTCAGGAGACCAGGCCGTTTTGACAGAGAAATCCATATTGGAGTGCCTGACACCAAAGACAGGTATGAGATCCTGCAGATCCACACAAGGGGCATGCCAATTGAAAAAGATGAAGAGACTGTGATAAGTGGGCCTGAAGTGAAAATCGAAGCTGAGGCCGAAGCTAAATTAGAAGCCGGAACAGGGATTGCGGGCGATGAAGCTGCCATAGAGAGGCAAAAGAAAGAGGATACAAACCCTTACCTCATGTACCTGGCTGAGAGGACACAGGGCTTTGTGGGTGCAGATCTTCTGGCTCTCGTGCAGGAAGCAGCAATGCGCTGCCTGAGGGAAAACCTGCCTGACCTTGACCTGGAAAAAGAAACAATTCCTCCTGAGAGGCTGGAGAAGATCTTTGTAACCAAAAAGAACTTCGAGGATGCCCTTATGGAAGCCGAACCTTCAGCATTGAGAGAGATCTTTGTTGAGATGCCTTCGGTTAGCTGGGACGAAGTGGGAGGTCTTGATGAAGCAAAGCATGCGATCATAGAGGCTGTAGAGTGGCCTATTAAATACCCGGAAAAGTTTGTCAAGATGGGAATAAAGTCTCCAAAGGGCATCCTGCTTTATGGCCCTCCGGGAACTGGAAAGACCCTGATAGCTCAGGCAGTTGCTAGAGAGTCAAATGCCAATTTCATAAGCGTCAAAGGGCCGGAGATGTTCTCAAAATGGCTTGGAGAGTCGGAAAAAGCAATTCGGGAAACATTCAAGAAAGCCAGGCAGGTCTCTCCCTGCGTTGTCTTCTTTGATGAAATCGACTCTATTGCTGCCATGCAGGGCATGGAGTCCACTGACAGCCGGACTTCTGAAAGGGTGCTCAACCAGTTGCTGACCGAAATGGACGGACTTGAAACTCTCAAAGATGTGGTCATAATTGCCGCAACTAACCGCCCTAACCTGCTTGACCCTGCAATCCTGCGCCCAGGCCGCTTTGACAGGCTGGTCTATGTTGGGGCGCCTGACCGTAAGGGCAGGCTGAAGATCTTTAAGATCCACACACATTTTACACCTCTTGCAAAGGATGTGGACCTTGAGAACCTTGCCGGTATAACGGAAGGATATGTGGGTGCTGATATAGAAGCGGTATGCAGAGAGGCTGTAATGATTGCCCTCAGAGAGAACTTCGATACAGAAGTAATTGAGATGAGGCACTTTAAAGAGGCCCTTAAGAAAGTAAAACCTACAATTACCGAGAACATTGCTAAGTTCTATGAAAATATAGAGGAGCAGTTTAAAGGAGGCCAGAGACCGGCCGAAGCGGCTGGATTAGTGGGATACAGGTAAGATTTTAAATTAGTAACTCTTAAAAAGGAAGAGTTTATAAAGAATACAGGCTCAAACTGAATAAATGTAAAAAGTAAAGGTATTTATACTGAAAAGCCAGCTTTACCCAAATCCCGCATAACACTGAGCATGGAGACAAGATAAGAATGTCTAAAGTATTTGCAAGAAACCTCCTCTACAACAAGCAGGTGATGGCTACCGACGGAACGGAGATAGGAACGCTGAGCAATATTGTAGTCGAAATCAAAGGAGGACGTATTATTGACCTTGTGGTCAGCCCAAACCCCAACTTTGATGGATCACGATACAAAAAAGAGGACAACTATATCCTGCTTCCTTTCGACTCCGTAAGCGCCATCAAAGACTATATTATTATAGACAAAATGAAAGCAAGGGCATGAATTGAAAAAAAGGAAAGGAAATAGATCTTCTTTCCTTTTTAGACCATTTTTTTTGACCTTTTTTAACCTTTTTTGACCTTTTTTGTTATATTTTTCTTTTTCACCTGAGTTGCGCTTCCCGAGTTGCGCTTCCCGAGTTGCGCTTCGGGAGCACGCGGTCCTTTTCGGTCGCTTCGCTCCCTCAAGAGGACTAATTTTGGGTTGAGATAATAGTGATCCAACTCAAGAGGACTAATTTTGGGTTGAGATAATAGTGATCCGACTCAAGAGGACTTGAAGGGATACAGTGTGAAAAGGAGCGCCACGAAATATACCCTGAATAGTTGTGGATTTTTTATTTTTTCGGGGGTTACCGTGATCCCATCTGTTTCCTGATATTTATTATTTCACTTCGGATATTGGTGTCAAGTATTAAGAGCAGAAGAAGGTACAAAATAGCACCAAGTATTATTGGAATTAGCGTGAGCCATATGCTTGATATGGGTACTAAAGCACGGTAACACCCAACTCCCACCCCCATTGCTATTGCCGCGATGGCGATATTTTTTATTTCCTGGAGTTCAAGTCTTAGATGGATCATATTTTTCAATGTCAGGTATGCGAGCAAAGAGTTCAGGATCATGGCAATAAGAGTTGCAATGGCTGCACCGAGGATTCCAAGGACCGGAATCAACATGAAATCAAGGACTATGTTTGTGCTTGCTGCGACCGCCGTTACTTTGAAAGACTCTTTTGGACGGTTCAGGGCATTTAGATACATGGTTTGCAGAAACATAAATACATTTACAAGCTGCACTGTCAGCAACACGTAAAATGTTTGTGTGCCCCGTGCAAAACCTTCTCCATAAAAGAAATAGAGCATTTTATCCCCAAGTATAATTCCTCCTGCAAAAACAGGCACTGCAAGCAGCAAGGAATATGTGATGCCTTTTGCAAAGGCATCTTCTGCCATTTTTAGTTCTCCTTTTGCGTTCCAGTTACTGACTTTTGGGAAGAGGACTGTTCTCATTGCTGTTGTTGTAAAGGTTGCTGCAGTCGTAAATTGGAATGCTACTCTATATATCCCTACATCAGCAGTTTCAAGGAAATATCCTATTATTATTGTGTCAGCATAGCTGAATACGAGACTCCCGCTTGAAGCTAAAAAAACCCAAAAAGAATATGAGAATATGCTTTTTAAATGTCCGACATTAAATTTTTTAAGCTTGAGGTCTAAAAAACGGAATCCTATTACAGTGGCTACTATCA
Source organism: Methanobacteriota archaeon (assembly GCA_030054735.1). GTDB lineage: Archaea > Halobacteriota > Methanosarcinia > Methanosarcinales > Methanosarcinaceae > Methanosarcina. The sequence continues at coordinate 17,400 of JASGVX010000039.1, forward strand.
TTCCAAAAATAAAACCTCCGGCAAGGCCATTTACACCGAAACCTAGGTATATGGCAATCACCTGAAATAGAATGCATGAGGTACTGTTTATGAACCCACAGGTCTGATTTAATCCGACTTTTCCTGAGCCATAGTTCCCGTTTGACACAGTATTCCAGAAAATCCCGATAATTAAAGCTAAAAACAGCCATGAATACGCCCCGGATCTGTCAATGTTCTCAAGGATAGGCCTGGCAAAAAGAAGTAAAATTATGAAAACACCTACAAGAAAGACCCTCAATACAAAAACTGCCGTAAAATATTCGTTTTTTTCCCTTCCTTCGCTGATCCTTTTAACTGCTGCTCCTCCTAGACCACCGTCAAATAAGAGGTTTAAGGTATTGAAGTAAGCTAAAAATAGAAAATATGCTCCCAATACTGATTCTCCTACAGAATGGGCAAAATACATCGTACTTAAAAAACCAATTGCAGTGAGCAATATTGTTGCGGCAAGGGTAACGATGCTATGGCGGCGCAACGTTTCAATCTGCATTATTCGAGATACTAGAGTACTATGTTTAATCATGATTTTGCCTGTTTTTATAAAAAACTCTCTTTCTAGTCTTGGACCGGTGAGGATAGCAAAGAAGTTTTGTGGACTAATATTTTTGTGGACTAATATAACAGATCCTGTGGAATAGATAGAATAAAGCAATTAAATAACAATGTAATGATATACTTTTAACTCTTTAAATGTTCATTCTTCAGTCCTACTTTCTGCACTATTTTTTCCACACATAAAATTTTTCGTATTTTTCTCCCATCATTTTCCTTAACCAATAGCCTCAGAAGGAATTTAAGCCATTTAAATCAAGGTTCCAAGAATCCATTTCCAGAGAGGAAGATAGCTAATATCATTTTCCTCTTTATCGAGATTCTTCGTGAGCAAGATTAACCTGGAAACTTTCTCCCCAAAATGTTCCTTGAATTCCAGGAGAGCATTTATTTCTCCCTGTCTTATGTGATCCGTATAGGTGCAGTTTATAACTGTGAGAGCTCCATCTATACCTTTTATTACAAAATCCACTTCTTTTTTTTCTTTCCAATAAAAGAATTCTACTTTTCTACGCTTCAACTCTACAAATGCCAGGTTCTCTGCAAGTCTTCCTTCATCGGCAGAAAAGGTGAATGCTGCGGAATTTCGGAGTCCGTTGTCAATGCAGTAGACCTTTTTGGGCATTTTGATTGAGATCGAATCTTTAACTGAGTATGAAAAGAAGTTTAACTGGTATACCAGGTAGGCCTGTTCCAGGTAAAGCAGGTATTCTTTAAGGCTGTTAACCGATAGCCCTGTTGCTTTTGAAATTTTTGAATAGCTCAGGAGGGTAGAGATGTTTGATAGGGAATAATTCGCAAGTTCGATAAGTTTTGCATTTTCCCGGATATTCCGACCCACAACTATGTCCCGAAGGAGAATGCTGTTGAAGTACTCGCTTAGACGGAGGTGGTTTATATCCATATCTTCTTCAAGGACAACTTCGGGAAAACCCCCTTTGAAAAGATATTTGTTGAAATAGTGCAGAATTTCATTTCTCTGGATGTCAGGATCTTTTAATTCAAAACCCTCAAAATCCAGATACTCTTTAAACGAAAGGGGAAACACATGCTGTGTGATAATCCTCCCGGTTAAAAGGGTAGAGAGCTGGTCAGAAAGCATGCTGCTGTTAGAGCCCGTAAGTACAAACTTTATTTCTTCCCCATAAAGGTCATAGAACTTTTTGACCCACTGTTCCCAATTCTTTATATTCTGGATTTCATCAAGAAAGATATATTTTCTCCCTTTCGGTACATGAAGCTCTATGTATTCCCCAAATATTCTGTCGAGCAGTCCTGTGCTTTTGTCTTCAAAAGCTTCGTCGAGGTTGAAGTAGAGGATATTTTCAGGTTCCACTCCTTTTCCTATTAGATAGTCTATTGCCTGGTACATCACAGTTGACTTCCCACATCTCCTGACCCCGGTAATGCAGATAACCTCCCTGATTTCCAGAAGCTTCAGGATTGTTTCAAGGGTCTCGGGGCGTGAGATCCTCTTTTTGGAAGTGGGGACTTTTCTTTCTGTCCACCAGGGGTTCCACATTTTCATGAGCTGCTTCATGAGGGATTATTTGTGTGTATAGTATTTATATCTTTCATTACAATGACGATATTTAGAGTTATATTCTTCATTATGATGAAGACTATTTAAATGGAAACGGATTTTAGGCTTATTATTTTGGGATGTCGAACAAGAAAGGAGATTTCTTATTGGCATTGTTACTCAAATATCGTTAACTCCGTATTTCTGTATTTCATCAATAGAAGAACCGGTTATTTTAGCATCTCAAGACTCTTAGTATAACATTTTGTTTTTCTTCTCAACCTTGCCAGAAAGTGCCTTATTATGCTGTTATATCCTTCAATAGTATATGTTTCTGCTTTGGATTGAGTATGAATCTTTTTTGGAATAAACTCTGCATAGTTGACGCCCATCAACTTTACCGTTCTTATTATAACTGGAACTCTTACATCGTGGACAGTTCATGAAGAAATATACTTTCACATAATATATATCAGTATTTATATACCAATGCCGAAAAATTAAAAAGTAAAGCCTAATCAAAAGGATTATAGTAATGAATCGACAGAAAGATAAATTAAAATAATACCACTCCTCACACATAAATTCTATTACCTTTAACCTATTAAACTAAAAACCAAAATCATAAAACAACGTGATTAAAAATGGATTGCAATGAGATTGATGAAGACCATCCTTCAATAATCAAACAGAAGGGCTTAGAAAGCTTAATTTTGTTAGTTATTGGTGCTTCAAGCAGACCAATCTCTCTGCTTCATTTACAAAAGGAAACTTTTTTACTTTGGAACTACCGTCCATATATGAAAGAGTTTCTGAACTTTATAAGTCATTATAGAGGTCCTTTCTCATCAGAAGTTGAAAAAGTTGTGTTGTATCCGTTTTACCTGGATGGGTGTTGGTCTTATGAGCCTCCTTTAAAAAACGATTATCTAAGTGGGGGTTATGTAAAACTTACTCCAAAAGGTGCTGAAAAATATCGGGACTTACTTCAAAAGGCACAAAAGAATGAAAATTTAATTCTTTTGTTGACTGGTATTCAGGCGGTAAGGGAATTATACGACAAATTGTCACTGGAGGAATTGCTGCTATTAATTTACGATACATATCCTGAGTATAAGTTAAGATCAAGCGTATCCGAATCTATATTTCACAAAAGAAAATTACTTGCTCAGGAAATTTATAAAAAAGGTTTCATCGATGAAGAAAGAATGGAGTCTTTGATTTTAGGTAATAGTGATGACTGAAAATATAGTAGCTGACACATCTTTTTATTTGTGTTACCACAATGATATTAGGAATAACGAATGCCTGAATGCTTTTTTAGACTCTTACTCTTTTTACCTTGGGTCAAGAATCCTTAGTGAACTACCTAAATCACTAGTTGAATCTGATAATTTTCTGTCAGTTGTTAATTTTAATGATGAGTCCTTTTTTGAACTTATTAAACCATTTTTTGGAAGGTCAACAACTCACGAAAATGATGGAGAATATGAAGCAATTGGATTGGCTTACCATTTGAATTTACATTTTGGATTAAAGTACTTGATAATTGATGATGGAAGAGCATACAAATTTGTTGCGTCAAATTTTAAATCTCTAGAGCATAAATTAACAAGAAACATTGGTTTCATTGTTAAAAGTTATAAGGAAGATTCTGTACTCTCGTTGAAGATGGCTATTGAGATTTTAGAATCTATTAAATTATGTGTACAAAAAGCAATTACTGAAGGAAGTACAAGTCGTCCGTGCAGTGCAGATCCAAAAGTTTGTCGAGAAATACTTATCCCCTTAATTCAAAAACTTAAGGATGAATATGAGTGCTGTTGATTTTGATCCCCACATCTCAATAGAAAATATTGTAAATGTAAAGAATCCAGATTATTGTGTTAGAGCTGTAATGCTCGAAAATGTAAGGAAAAGTATTGAAACACCTTTCAAAATTATGTCTGGAGATGATGTAAATACTAAAAATTTTAGTAGTTGTTCATCTTGCGTTAAAAATCCAATTCTCGAAAGTGCTCGTTTTCTTCAACGACCGACTAGCTGGATTTCACTGGAAAAGTATTTGACAGAACTGCCTGCAACTCAGCGCAACAATAAATTACGTGATTTCTTTAAAATTGACAAAAAATTGTGGAACGACTCTTTGACCACACTGTCGATGACATTTCCAAGAAGCCCATTTGAAATGCAGCCGTTTTCTAAGATGGCATTTAATGGTCTTGATGAGGATAGTTATATTTTCTTACTTAACTTTATTTATTCTAACTCTTCTGCTTTTGTATTGGTTCCAGATATAAAAGTAAAATCTGACTCTTTTGTTAATATTTTCTTAAAAATTATTGATTTCAGTGTTAAACAACTCTCGGAATGGAATAGTAAACCAATTTTTGTTCCTTTACAAATTGATCTGTCTGAGAAAAATTTGATTACAATCTTATCCCACTATAAGGATCAAGGGTATTCGAATATATGGATTGACTTCTTCAATCACCCATGTGATAGTGATTTCTCTGCTAATTTAAGGTCGATAAAACAACTCTTAAATAGGTACATGCAGGGTTTGGATATCGTTCTCTATTACTCCCATATCAAAAAAGAAATCCATCCACATCTGCATGATACAAAAGTCGCTGCATCGGATATTTTAACTCAATTTTTTGGTGCAGATTTTATTGGTGTCAAACGTTTTGGTGGTGGATTTAATCCCCAGGGAAATAAATCTGATTACTTAGAAATCCAAGCCTCAAAAAATAACTTTGGTTCTGTAGATGAGTATCAACAGGCACTAAAGTTTCATTCCACAAGATTGTTTAGTCCGAGTACATATTATTATCATAATTTAAATTGTTATCCTGAAAGCTTTGATATTGATACCTCTTTACTTACAGACAAAGTTTGCAATAAACTTGTAAATGACATGTTGCTTTACAGAGAAGTAGAAACTACAAAAGCTTTTGTTGAAGAAAAAGCTAGTACTTCTTCAACAAGTAACCGACCACTAAAAGATTATCTAAACCAAAAGTCAATGCTAAAGGAAAACGAAACAATTAGAAATGCTTTAATTCCAAAACAAATTCAATCTACACTTTTTGACTTGGCAGGTCTCCTTTAAATATATTACACGATCTGCGAAACTATCTTTCAAAGTAAGGTTCCTCTACATTGTGAAATCTTTTCATAAAATATACAAGAAATATTTCACTTCTAACGACTATGTTTATTTACTTCTTCTTTGTCTTTTAAATTGGGGGAAGGCCCGTGCTATGCACGGTGAGAAAACGGTTAAGATAGCTACTACTGTTACTCCTTAAAAGATAATATCAATTAATCTGGAACTATGGAAAAAGAGAAGGATCAAAAATCCAAAAATAGCCAAAGATAAGTGAAAAAAGAGAAAAGTAACCTGCCCCTTGAAGCCAAAAGGCAGGGGAAAAAATACAAAACCCCAAACTTATTTCTTCATGACCTTCTGATACATCCTCGCCTGGAACCCGTGATACTTCGAAAACCCTTCTGCATCCTTCTGGTCAATGGTCTGGCTGTCAAACGAAACCAGGTCCTCAGAATAAAGTGCATTTGGCGAGCTGCGGGCAAGGATAGTAAGTGCGCCTTTGTAGAGCTTCACTTTCACTGTACCTGTAACCCTTTCCTGGGACTTGTCGATAAACGCGTTGAGGTCGGCAAAAAGAGGGTCGTCCAGAAGGCCTGCGTATGCCATTTCGGACCATTGCTCTTCAACGATCTTCTTGAACTTAAGTTCCCCACGTGTCAGGATCAGTTTCTCAAGGTCGGCGTGGGCTGCGAGGAGCACGGTTGCAGCCGGGTGCTCGTAGTTCTCACGTGCCTTTAAGCCAAGAACACGGTCTTCGATCATATCTGTCCTGCCGACGCCGTTCTCACCTGCAATTTCGTTCATCTTCTTGACAAGGGCGAAGCCGCTCATCTTTTCGCCGTCAATTGCAACAGGGACTCCGGCCTCAAAGTCAATATCAAGAATCCTGGGCTCGTTAGGGGCATCTTCTGCGGATTTTGTCCACTCGAAGATCTCTTCTGGCGGGACAAAAGACGGATCTTCAAGCCTGCCGCCTTCGATACTGCGGCTCCAGATATTTTCGTCAACGCTCCAGGGCCTGGACTTTGTAGCTTCGACAGGGATTCCGTGCTCTTTTGCATAATTTATTTCCCACTCGCGGGTCAGGTTCATATCACGCATAGGGGCGATAACATCCATATCGGTCTGGCGGAAAACGGCTTCAAAACGGAGCTGGTCATTACCTTTTCCAGTGCAGCCGTGTGCAAGGGCAACTGCGCCTTCTTTCTTGGCGACTTCGACCACTTTTTTGGCGATCAGTGGGCGGGCTATGGATGTCCCCATGACGTAGCCTTCATAGCTTCCGTTGGCTTTTATCAGGGGAAAGATGTAGTCCTTTACGAACTCTTCCTTTGCGTCGATCGTGTAGTGCTTGTTGCTGATCTTATTGGCTTTTGCATCAGCCTTCTTAATCTCTTCTTCGGGCTGGCCGACATCAACCGAAACTGTAATCACTTCATCGTAACCGTACTTTTCCTTAAGGATGGGGATGCACACTGAGGTGTCAAGCCCACCGGAATATGCAAGTGCAACTTTCTTTACCATGATTTTACTACCCCTTGTTTAATGGATATATGATAAGAAGCAAAACGATTGGCGTGTCAATTGAATGACATGCTAACGTATTGAACCGGCTAATGGATTTTATATATATGGATTGAATTTTTGATGAATTAATAAGTTTAATAAGTTTAATAATTTTGGTAGCAGTACTTAACTTGCGGTTTTTTTCTTTACCTTACTGTTCTTTTTGCTCCATTTCTTTGTGGTATTCGTTGATGGATTTGATAGTAAGGTCTTCTCCTTTCTTCATGGTCTCAATAGCATCAGCTGCTGCAATTGCAGCCTGGATCGTGGTGATGTACGGGACCTTGAAGTCCACAGCCGCACGCCTGATCCTGTAACCGTCCCAGCGTGACATCTTGTTTGTGGGGGTGTTAATAATGAGGTCGACTTCGTCCCTGCGCATCATATCAATAACGTTCGGGCTTCCATCATGCACTTTTTTAACCGTGTCCATAAAGATGCCATGTTCTGCAAGGTAGTTCACAGTACCCCTTGTGCCCATGAGTTCAAGGCCTGCTGCCTGAAGTTTTCTGGCGGCTTCCACAAGCTCAGGCTTGTCGGCGTCTCTGATTGAAAGGAAGACCTTTCCTGTTAGAGGGAGGAGGTTATCGGCTGCAAGTTCTGCCTTATAATATGCTCTTCCGAAGTCGTAGTCAACACCCATGACTTCACCAGTACTCTTCATTTCAGGGCCGAGGACAGGGTCTGCTCCTGGGAGCTTGTCAAAAGGCAGGAGGACTTCTTTAATCGAGACATGTTTTGGCTTTGGCTCGTCTGTGTAACCGAGTTCCTTTAAGCTGTGCCCTGCAATCACTTTGGCTGCAATCTTTGCAAGCGGAATACCTACAGCTTTTGAGACGAAAGGAATTGTCCTGCTCGAACGCGAGTTTGCTTCAAGCACAAAGACCTTTCCGCGTTTTTCTGCCATCTGGATGTTGATCAGACCTTTAACCCTCAGTCCAAGAGCGATCTTACGGGTATAGTCCCTTACCTGGTCAAGGACTTCAGGGGAGAGAGACTGAGGCGGGACTACACAGGCTGAGTCTCCCGAGTGGACACCTGCTTCCTCTATGTGCTCCATTATTGCCCCGATGAGTACTTCTTTCTGGTCGCAGACCGCATCCACATCTATTTCACAGGCGGATTCAAGGAAGTCATCTATAAGGATGGGGTGTTCAGGAGATACCCTTACTGCCTCTTTCATGTAGCGTTTGAGGTCGATTTTGTCATAGACGATTTCCATTGCCCTGCCACCGAGCACGTAAGAGGGACGCACAAGTACAGGGAAACCAATCCTCTTTGCAACCTCAATTGCTTCCTGCTGTGAGGTTGCATAACCTCCTTCTGGCTGCGGGATTCCGAGTTCCTGCATAAGGAGGTAGAATTTTTCCCTGTCCTCGGCAATGTCCATGTCTTCAGGGTCTGTCCCCATGATCACAGTGTTGAGGTCTGTCCTGCGCTGCAATTCTTTTTTCAGGGGGAGTGCAAGGTTAACCGAGGTCTGGCCACCGAACTGCACAAGGACACCGTCAGGCCTCTCACGTTCTATTACGTTCATTACGTATTCCATTGTGAGGGGCTCAAAAAAGAGCTTGTCCGAGGTATCAAAGTCAGTTGAGACCGTTTCGGGGTTGTTGTTAATGATGTGGGTCTCTATGCCCTCTTCCCTGAGTGCGCTTACTGCATGGACAGTACAGTAGTCGAACTCAATACCCTGCCCAATCCTGATTGGTCCGGCACCGAGGATGAGGACCTTCTTTTTGTCTGAGGGGTTTGTCTCGCAGGCGTCTTCGTAAGTGGAATAGTAATAAGGAGTTGCTGCCTGGAACTCGGCTGCACAGGTGTCTACCATCTTGAAAGTGGCAAGAATTCCCGCTTCGTGCCTGAGGTCGCTTATTTGCTCCTTTGTTTTCCCGGTCAGTTCTGCAAGGCGGCTGTCAGGGAAGCCCATCCTCTTTACTTCACGCAGGAACTCAGGAGTCAGTTCTTCTGTCCTGATGCGCTTTTCCATATCAACAATGTTCTTCATTTTGGAAATGAAGAAGGGGTTGATGCTCGAGAGTTCGGCAATTTCCTTTACCGACATTCCCCTCTCAAGTGCGTGGAAGATGACAAAGAGGCGTTCGCTTGTAGGGGTCTTGAGAAGAGTTTTAATCTCAGGCTCGTCCCAGTGTTTTATCCCGAGCTGATTATCGATATCTAGAGACTTGAAAGCCTTCAGGAGGGACTCTTCAACTGTCCTGCCTATTGCCATGATTTCTCCAGTGCTTTTCATGGCTGTAGTCAGTGTCTTGTCTGCGGTGGTAAACTTGTCAAAAGGCCACCTCGGGATTTTTGTAACCACGTAGTCAAGAGCCGGCTCAAAAGAGGCAGGTGTGCTCCTGGTAACGTTATTTATAATTTCGTCAAGGGCCATCCCTATTGCAATCTTTGCAGTTACACGGGCAATCGGGTAGCCTGTTGCTTTGGACGCAAGGGCTGAAGACCTGGAAACCCTCGGGTTTACCTCAACAATGCGGTAGTCCCCTTCTTTTAAGGCGTACTGTATATTGCACCCACCTTCGATTTTGAGAGCGCGAATGATCTTAATAGAAGCAGTCCTGAGCATCTGGTGCTCTGCATCTGTCAGGGTCTGGGATGGGGCAACTACTGCCGATTCTCCGGTATGCACACCCATCGGGTCAATGTTTTCCATGTTACAGATCACGATACAGGTATCGTTTTCATCCCTCATGACCTCGTACTCGACTTCAGCCCATCCGAGCACACTTTCTTCTATTAGCACCTGGTTTATGCGGCTGCGCCTGAGCCCGCGTTCTGTAATCTCAAGGAGTTCTTCTTTTGTGCGGGCAATTCCGCCGCCAGCCCCTCCAAGGGTGTAAGCAGGACGGACAATAAGTGGGAATCCGAGTTCTTTTACAACCTCTTCGGCTTCTTTTAAAGAATTGACTGCCTTGCTCAGAGGCACTTTTTCCCCTATGCTGAGCATGGTCTCCTTAAAGAGTTCCCTATCTTCCGTATTTTTAATGGCTTCAACAGGAGTCCCAAGTATCTTGACACCATATTTCTCAAAAACGCCCATCTCTGCAAGTTCACTGGTGATATTAAGGCCAGTCTGCCCACCAATTCCTGCTATTATCCCATCAGGGCGTTCTTTTTCTATAATTTTTTCTATAATCTTTGCATCGAGAGGCTCGATATAAACCGAATCCGCCATTTCGGGGTCGGTCATAATGGTTGCAGGGTTTGAGTTTACAAGCACAACCTGCACGCCTTCTTCTTTTAAAGACCTGCATGCCTGGCTCCCCGAGAAGTCAAACTCTGCAGCCTGCCCGATTGTGATCGGCCCTGAACCTATAAGCAAAACTTTCTTTATGTCTTCACGTTTTGGCATCAGAGACCCCCTCCGAGAGCCTTTACGACCTTGCCAAAGAACGCTTCCTCTGTATCCATGGCTTCAGGGTGGAACTGTACACTGAAAATGTCCAGGTCTTTATGGGAGACCCCTTCAACGGTTTTGTCGTTTGCGTTCAGGTACTTTACATAGAGCCCTGTCCCCTCAAGGGAATCTGCATCCACTGCATATCCGTGGTTCTGGGAGCTTATGAAAATCTTGTTTTCAATAATGTCTTTTATCGGCTGGTTTCCTCCCCTGTGCCCGAACTTAAGCTTGTAAGTCCTTGCTCCCATTGCAAGGGAGATGATCTGGTTCCCAAAACTGATCCCACAAACCGGAATCGTGCCTGCAAAAGCCTTTACGGCATTAATTGCATCGGTTGCATTTTCCGGGTTTCCTGGCCCGTTTGAGATAAAGAGGAGGTCAGGCTCATAGCCTGCAATTTCCTTTGCTTTTGTGCTTGCAGGGACGAGTGTAAGGTCAATTCTCCTTTTATGCAGGTTGTTTATGATATTGCGCTTTATGCCAAGATCGACCACAACTGCATGTTTGGGCCTGCTGCTACCCTTCCAGGTGCCGCTGGCTCCGGGAATAAAGCAGGGTTCCTTGCATGTTACACTTGCAATAAGCTCTTTGTCCGTTACCTGCGGAAAATTCCTTGCCATATCCACGGCCTCATCCCCATCATCACTGCCAGTAATCAGGGCTGCACGCATGGTCCCGTGTTCCCTTGCCTTTATGGTAAGCATACGGGTGTCCACACCTTCGATCCCTGCTTTCCCTTCATCCTCTAAAAATTTGTGAATAGAACGGGTGGATTTGTAGTGATATGGTTTTTTGCAGGCTTCCCTGAGAACAAGACCCTCCAAATGGATGTTATCTGACTGGAAACGCTCCCCACTGACACCGTAATTCCCTATTAGAGGGTAGGTGAACATTAAAATCTGACCCTTATAGGAAGGATCAGTCAGGGCCTCCTCATATCCTGTGAATTGAGTGGTAAAAACGAGTTCGCCGCAAGCTGTGCTTTCAGCACCAAAACCGGTGCCTTTAATAACTGTTCCATCTTCTAATCCGAGTACTGCTTTCATCATCTGAACCTGCGAGTAAATGTCATAAGACATGTATAAGTGTTGCGATGACTTTTCCAATTCCCTGTGTTCTTTCAGGATTTTAATATATGATGCAAAATTATTAGATTTTACATTGCACCGGGTACCACTGCGCTTTTATAAGTAAAGTATACGTTCCCCTGGATTCCAAAAAGAACAATTCATAACCCAGGCAGATATATAGATTACATATATTTCGCGATGCAGAGTGATAAAAGTTATATTCTCTTAATTCTGCGCTTCAGTCAAAATACAAAGCTAAATACATTCTGGCAGATAACAAAATGCTAGATATTTGAGGAGAAAGTTAAGGAGAAAGTTGAGGAGAAGGTATTGATGGGCTTTATATCAAGCATATTTGGCAAGGATAAAACTCAAAGCTTTTTAGAGGCTTCCAGATCAGGGCAGACTGAAAATATAGAGAAACTTTTGAAAAGCAAAAAAATTGATATTAACTCGCAGGACAGATATGGTAAAACTGCTCTGATTTCTGCGGCGAATAAGGGGTACAGGGACATTGTAGAAATACTTATTGAAAGCGGTGCCGACCTCAATATTCAGGACGAAAACGGCAATACTGCTTTAATTTCTGCAGCAAAGATAGAACGCGGTGATATTGTTGATATGCTCATCAAAAGCGGTGCTGACCTCAATGTTCAGGACGAAAACGGCGAGACTGCTTTGAAATTTGCAGTAAAAGTAGGATACAGAAATATTGCTGATCAGCTTATTGAAGGTGGTGCCGGTCTTAATATTCAGGACAGTAATGGCGAAACTGCATTGTTCTGTGCCGCAAATAATACGCAGATGGATCTTGTTGCGCTGCTCATTAAAGCCGGTGCCGACCTCGACGTTCAGGACAAAAACCGTAACACAGCTTTGAATACTGCCGCAAAAAACGGGCATGAAGGTATTGTTGAGTTACTCATTAGCGCAGGTGGCGACCTTAATGTTCAAGACAAAAACGGCAATACTGCTTTGATTTCTGCGGCAGACAGAGAGTACAGAGATATAGTAAAACTGCTTATTGAAGGCGGTGCCAATCTCAATATTCAAGAAGAATATGGGCTTAGCGCTTTAATGTTTTCTGCACAAACTGGGAATAAGGATATTGTTGAGTTGCTCATTAAAGCAGGTGCCGACATTAATATTCAGGAAATGAATAACAATACCGCTCTGGATATGGCGGCGGAAATAGGACTTAACGAAATTGTTGATTTGCTTATTAAAGCCGGTGCAGATTCCAGGTCCTGATTTATCTGGTATCTAATGCACAGGAGGGCTGGAATTTCCTGGTCTCAATGAAAAAACAGGAAAAGCCCTCGTATAGTTGATATACCATCGTGACAATCCTTAAAGCTATGACTATCAGCAAATCCGAAGATTCCGTTTTAGCTTCGCAACCTTCTGACCGTGCAGCCCGTGAAAACCCTGTAAAATCACCCTGCGGGCAGTTTACTCCTGCTTATGAATCAGCTACTTTTTCAAGCCCTGCTCTTGACCAGTTCAGGGGACTTTTACCTGACTTCAATAAGAGGCTCTCTCCTGAGCGGGATCTCGGGCTTTCTCCTCTCTCGCCTTCCCGCCTCAGCACTGAACCCCTTCCGAGGCTTGTTTCCGATTCTGCCCCTGGGCTTGTATCATTTTCTCTTTCCAACCCTCTCAAAGGGCTCAAAATTGAAAAGCCAGAAATACCTGTCGGAATCGTGTTTGAAGTTAAGCCTGACCTTCTAGGAAGAACTCTTGCAGGAGACAAAATAAGCTCATTCACACTTGGAGCAGACCTTCCTATGGGGCATTTTGAGAGCAGGATGATTACTCTCAGACCGACTGAAGATGAAAAGAAAGAGGCTACAAGGTAGCTTTAATATTAATAAGTTTCAATATTAAATGTTTCAGAAAAGTCTATTTATATTATATCCAGGCTTTTTATGTTTTTCCGGAGATTTGAATTCACTTATTATCTCTTTTACATATTTATCGGCTTTTAATATATATACCCTATATTCGGCAGGTTAACGTTATTAAAGATAGATATTTTCATATTTCTCCCCCATGAGACTCAATATCTTCCAATGAATATCCTCCATATTCAAAATTTCTGACTTAAATTTCCCTTTTTTTTGAGTAATAAGTTCTGTAATTCCCTGGAAATTAGAAAATATCCATCTCATTGTAGGTCTTTTTGTTTGTTTCCCTTTTTGATCTGGAACCGTTTCATTTT
>JASGVX010000040.1 GCA_030054735.1 Methanobacteriota archaeon
TACCTTCCGCAGCTCATTTTGAATTAGGCGGTTTGGACGGGTGACTGCTGAGGCTCTTAATCTTTGAGCATGTATCCGGTTATTCTCAGATGAAAGGAGTTGTAAAAAAGAGATGAGTCATCCTTCAGGCAGGAGTCAAGCAAGAGTCAGGGTTTGTCTGCCAATGATGTAGCTCTGAAAATTATAACCTTCTTTCGGCAGGCTGATATTTAATTTTTCATGATTTTTCTTGATGCTGATTTTGAAATAATACATAGTATTTGTACCTAACTTTCAGGTTTACATATGGCCAATTAATAATATCTCATACTAAACTTTTATGAAAAAATGACCCAGTATTTATATATGTGGTGATAGTTAAGCCACATGTTAAGCAACTTTAAATCTCATTTCTAGCTAGGGGATAACATAAAACGGCATCAGGGAAAATGTTCTGATTAATAATATCGACCTGCCGAAAGAAGGATATTGGCATCTAAAAGCCTGTTATATAAAAACCTGATGTATACAATATAACACAAAAAATATAGGGTGATTATCCAGAACCTGAATAAATTATCCTAAGGGTCTTGCCTCTTTTTACTGTATATCAGAAATAAAAAGGGAAGTAAAAAAGAACCTCCCTTTTAAAGTACAAATCACTTATATATTTTGTTTTTTCAAAGGTTCAGATATGCTTATTCTTTTCTGCGCCCAAAGACAAAGACCAGACCAAGGACAGCCGCCACAGGCAGTGCAATTGATGGGAATTCAGGGATTTCGTTTACATTGGTATTAACGACAAAGATGTTGAGCGAAGTAGGCTCACCAATCTCTTTAAATCCTTTATCGTAACCAGTTGCAGTTACGTTATGCTTATAATACCCTGGATTTGCATCCTGAGGTACTGTAATACTTAGAACCGAAGTGTTTGTCGTGCTTATATTAGTAAGTATCACGCTTTCCTTGCTAAACAAAAAAACCCAGTCATCAAGTGGATCCGTTATTGAAAACTCTTCAGTCATAGGGAGATATTTATCTTCTTCTGGGAGTAATTCATTTCCTTCAAGTTCCTCATCAGTAAGACTAACAGTCAGAACATAAGTTACAGTTTCTCCAGGATATGCATATTTGACATCAGGAGAAACCTGAAATTCAACTGCTGCACATGTATTTGCCAGAAGCAGCAAACCTAACAAACCAAATATAAAGCCTATTTTTACCACTCATTTCACCTCAAACCATTCAAATTTGACCAGCAAGTATTCGAGCCCCTTTTAAACCGTGTGAACTCAACAAAACTACTGGAAATATACTTAAATTTTTATATTATCACATTTTTAAGTTCTTCAAATTACACAATTCAGGAAACACCGCTCCTGATGTTTTTTGTATATTTTTCAGACTCCTAAAAACAAAAAAACCAAAAATCAAAAATTCCCATGAAAATGTTTCATGGGAAGAAACTTTTCTTTTTACCGGATCATATTTTTCAGCGTATTGTCAAATACCCTGTATCAAACCCTGAAATTGAAGATGTTTCCGATTTCACGTTTGTCCTGAAAAGCTTGCGTCCTGCTTTAGTCCCTTCAGGAACGGACACTTTCACTGGAAGCAGAACTTCTTCTCCTGCTTTCAGAGTTATAGTTTTCTCAGTCCAGTCAAACCAGGAAAGGTCTGCCTGATAGGAAGCAGGAAGTCCGCTGACACTTATTCTCACTTTAAAAGTATCGTCGATGTTCTGAGTGTTTTTCACCTTGAGGTTCAGGGCAACAGTACTTCCTTTTTCAACAGTGCTGGCTCTTGGTGAAACCGCAATATTGGCGCCGCCTGAAAGCTGAACAACACGGTAAGGAACTGAAATTTCAGCAGTGTTTCCGGCAGCGTCGGTCGCATTAATCGATAGAGAATAGCTTCCAAGCAGAGCCGGAGCAGTTATGCTGCCCTGCCAGACCCCATCTATATTGTTGAGCTTTAGATCTCCTGCAGTTACTTCTATTACTTCAGTGTCATCAGTTGCATTTACACTGATATTAATCGTAGCACCGGCAGTTGTGTTAGCAGGGAAGAGGACAACCGACTCAATTACAGGATTTGTTGTGTCAGGGGTCGTCGGTGCTTCCGAAGCTGTCACAGTTATTGTCAGCGTATTGTTAGTCTCGTCTGATTCAGCGATTGTATTTTCCGGGTCTGCAGTTACAGTAAGGTCGTAGTCACCTTCTGCTTCCGGCGTCCATGAGAAGTTAACCAGGGCGTTGCTACCTGATGTAATACCTGATATAGATTGTGTGTCCACGACCATGCCGTTTACGGAAAGGGTTGCGTTAAAGGCACCTGCATCGCCTGTGCCGGTGTTGATAATGGTAGCAGTAGCAGGACAGGGAATGCTCGCATAAACACTGGATGGGATGGTTATATCAGTAGGACTAAGGTCAGGAATTGAACTCTCCAGGATTGCAGTGTTCTCATATGCATATGTAATTCCAATATTTGTCCCTATAAGCAGGTCATAGTCTCCATCACCGTCAAGATCAACTAAACATGGTGCTGCATGACCTCCGACGAAAGGTG
Source organism: Methanobacteriota archaeon (assembly GCA_030054735.1). Lineage (GTDB taxonomy): Archaea > Halobacteriota > Methanosarcinia > Methanosarcinales > Methanosarcinaceae > Methanosarcina. Next base: position 2,551 of record JASGVX010000040.1, read on the forward strand.
TATTCCATGAAGATTTGGCTGTCCAAATTGGACTGCTTTTATTCCCTGTATTTTCATAAGCATAGGAGGTACCGTAGCTTTCACCTATCATCAAATCATAGTCTCCGTCACCGTCAAGATCAGCTAAAGTGGGGGACGACCTTGTTCCTATGTCTGGACTATCCCAGTTAATTTTCCTTGTCCATACTGGATTATTTTTAGTTCCTGTGTTCTCATAACCATATATAACTCCAGAATCTGCACCTATCATCAAATCATAATCTCCATCGTCGTCAAGGTCAACTAAGAAGGGAGAAGCATGACTTAAGCTTAAAATAGGTACATTCCAGGTAGCTTTCCGTTCAAAGATAGGGTTGTTTTTATTCCCTGTGTTCTCATAGCCATATAAAATATTATCCCCCCTTGTTATCAGATCATAATCCCCATCTCCATCAAGATCTGCAAGTGCTGGTTTGGAATAAACTACTGTATAAGGTGGTACTTTACATGCAGGTACATTCCATGCAGATTTGGAGATCCATACCGGACTGCTTGCAGTGCCTGTATTCTCGTACGCATACATGTTGCCATCTTGTGCACCCACTAACAAATCATAATCCCCATCACCGTCAAGGTCTACAGCGGCTGGTTCGCTAAAACGTATTCTGTCAGGCACATTCCACGAAGGTTTGGCTGTCCAAATTGGGCCGGGTGCCGAAACCGTAATGTATCTCGTCTTTACGATAGAATTAGTTCCGCCGGCGTTCGTGACTGTGAGGTTGACTGTGTAGATGCCAGGAGTAGACAGTATATGAGTAGGGTTCTGTTCCGTGCTGTCAATGACTCCATCGTTTTCGAAGTCCCAGGCCCACGATGTAGGTGAATTTGCTGACTTGTCTGTGAAGTTAACTGTAAGTGGAACATCGCCTGAGATTTTATCCGCGCTGAATTCGGCAACAGGAGGGGCTGTAAAAATCGTAATGTAATCAACATTCACAGAGGTGTTGCTTCCACCGGCGTTGGAAACTATAAGTTTGACTGTATAAGTACCGGGAATTGAGTAGATGTGAATGGGATTCTGCTCGTTACTGTCCACTATTCCATCGTTTTCAAAGTCCCAAGCCCATGATATAGGTGAGTTTGTAGATTGGTCAGTGAAAGTAACAGTAAGTGGGGCATAGCCAGAGGTTTTGTCCGCGCTGAACTCGGCTATGGGGGCGGTCGCTGAAGTGGTTCCAACAAGTGATGTCAGCATGTTGTTTGTCTCACATGACTCAACCACAGTATTTTCTGGATCTACAACCACAGTAAGTGAGTAGGCATCTGTACTGCCATCCGGTGTCCATTGGAGATCAACGGTCGTACTGCCTCCAGTTGCCAGTTCGGAAACCTGCTGTGTATCAACAACATTGCCATTTACCATAAGTGATACATTGAAGGGCTCAGAATTCTTGTTTCCAATGTTCTTGATCGTTGCAGTCATTGTATTGCTGGTGTTAGGAACTACGGTAGTCGGTGTAAGGTTCACTGGAACGAGATCAGCGGCTTTATATTCAATTGAAAGACCATGAAATACTACAGAACAATAGGTGTCACTTCCCCTTGATACGAGAACGGTCTGGTTCTCAGGCACAAGCAAACTTTGAACATTGTCCCATCGAACATAGCTGAAGTATTCACCACCTAGAGATTCAGATATACCTGGAAGAGATTTCCCATTCAGGTCTTCATAATTAAATCCTGTTAGGTGAGTTGAGTACAGGCTTGCTTTCTGCACATCATCAAGGTCTAATGACCCATTAAAATACGTAGTGGAATTCTGAACCTCATATCCCATATAGTCAGCATAATGCATCCAGTCACAGCCTTCTGCAACCCAGTATTCTATTTGAGGTTTTGTTTCATTTTTCAGTACGACTACAAGAGTACTGCCATACTGCCTGCCGTCACCCCAGTATTTAGAGTCGATAGTTGCGGTATTTATTTCCCCTGGGCGCAGGTAGTCTGTGACATCGTAGGGAATCCATGTTACACCCATTTCAGTCGAATAATATGATGGACTTGCTGGGAATGAGTGCCCATTGAATGTAGTAGTAATGATATCATGGGTAGATTGTCCAGCCCAAACTCCTACATAGTATCGCGCAAAAACAACTGTACCATTCGGTACATCAAAGTTGTTTGTAGAGTAGGTGGAAGGCCAGTTTGCCGTGGATGAGACATACATCTCACCCCGCACTGTGCCATGTGTTTTTGTGGGTAAAGCCGAAGCAGTACTGGCTAATATCAGTATTAACACTATGGGGAGAAGATATTTAGCGTATTTGGAAGTCATATTCATCACTTTTGGTATGATTATACTGAAAAAGAAGAACAACCTTGAAAGGTTGCTTCTGCCTGAAAATTAACAATATTTTCTTGTTTACAAAGCCTACATGGTCATCAAGAACTCTCTAAAATATGCGCATGTAGCGCTGTTTGATAAATCCTATTTCCATTGCGCCAAATTCAGTGCTTGGGAAAATACTTCACAACAGACAATAGAAGGTTTGCATCTTCCAAAAAGCAGGAAGTACCGTTGAATAAGATGATTTTAGAACAAAGGTGCAAATCAGGTTAGATTAGCAAAGAATAGCCGTTATTTGCCGTGCAAAAACTGTTTGAAGTAAGCGGATTGCATGGGTGAGAGTTCACGAAATATTTATGTTTCAGGTTTATTCTTCGAGATCACCTCCTTAAATAGAAATTCATGTATTTTAGCATGAAAGTGCTTCTAGGTACTTTCATTTTTTGTGTATGTTATTCGAAGAATTTCATATGCGTTTTTCCTGTAAATTCATATTCAAAATAGGAGATATTTGTCATAAAGAAAGTATTTTTTCAGAAAAATAGTTACAAGTAAGAAGTATTTAAACTATATTATTTAGTATAATTCATAAAAATTTATATACTAATTAGTAACACATATAAAAAAATTGTTATTATGGTGGTTGTAATTTTTATTTTAAGGTTTGTTCCTTACGAAAAAACGGGATTCTGCCTGAAATAGATAGTCAAAAAAGAAGGTTCCATGATTATATTCAAAATTTAGGTTTTTCTCAAATCAGTACTTTAATTCAATAAATCAAAAAGTAAATAGAAAGGTGAGCTACCTAATTCCTGTCTTATTGACCAGAACGTCATCACCTTTCAATATCCAAACATTCACAGCTATCCGGAACCAGGAGAGCCAAAACAGTTTTTTTCTGGTGTTGTTTCAGATCAGTTCCGATAACCTTCTTCCTGAGCTAAAAGTCCATGAAGACAAATTACAAAAGCCCTTCTCTTTCTGAGAGTTGCTTACTTTTGTGTCACTTTTACAGTGTCTCTCATGCTTTTTTAAGAGAAGATCTTGGTTAAGCTGTGTAATTTATCAGAAGGAAAGCATTTGCTGCTTGCATCTGACCTTCAGTTTGACCTAGTGGCACCATACTGTAAAGTCCATTCTGGAAGCCCACATAATTGGTCTGATCATCTATAAGGTTATCTAAAACCTCAGTTGTCGCCCATGAAAAGTCACTGTATGGGGTTGCGTTCCACAGTCCATCCCAGTACATTATATTCTGCCATGCAGGGAAGTTGAAGAAGTAATTAACATAGAGTCTGTTGTATGGGGTACCTCCTGATGGGACGCAAGTGATAAGCTTTGCAGAACTCGCATTAGTTGTGTCCACATTCGTGAAATTCGCAAGAGATACAGCCTGATCCGGTGTTATCGGCCAGATACCAGTATCAGTAGTACAGTTGGTACAATTAAACCTCTTGACATAGGTTAGATCATTTCCCTCAGTAATCCAGTAATGCTTTTTTATAGTAGAGGCTGAATCATTGTAGGTTACAAGAAGCCCAATGGCCTGAACATTGAACGTCCAGCAATCAGATGGAACGTGACTGTTCTTTACAGTTGCTATATAGCTAGAGATACCGGTGTCGATTAAGCTTGTGACGTTGTAGCAGTCTGTCCCACTTGGGTAATTGAATGGTGAACTTCCACTTGCGTCAGTGTATCTTACATCTGGGTTATAAAACGTTTGCCCCTTGAATACTACCTCCATCTCAGGGTATACGCCCAATTTAGCTATATAGTCATAACTCCATGTCCAGTACACATACAACCTTGCTTCAACAATAGATGTGTTAGCAGAGGGTATATTCTGTGGGAGACTGACTGTGTAAAGATTGTTCGTATTATTACTCCACAATTTTGGGCTGTATTTGCTGTTTCCTATCGTATAGTTCATGTCACCTGTGATTGTTCCGTTCTTGTATTCAGTCAGCGGCTTGTCTGCCGTATAGTTAGCAGCCGCCGGTAACGTTGTTATAACAAGCGCTGCGCATAGGAACATCATAATCATCACAATGCGCCAATTTAAATCATATTTTTCATCCATACTTACACTCCTTTAATTTTTATTTTTTTATTATAATCTATCCTTTTATATTGCGGGTTCTTCCCGCACTTTAACTTCTATTGTACCATTCAATTCTCTGTGGTTTTTTTGGAAGAGTTTGCCAATCGACACTATCCAGTAATGGTGCACAAAGAACCCAATAATAGTACAATTCAGAGTCTGGCCAGGCTCCATTCTGTTCTTTGGCCAGGTCATCCTCAACGGCCTGATGGGGAGCCGTCGAGCGGTACTGTGTAGTAGCATACTGTGTAGTAGCAGATTGATAGCCGGATACGTCTCACAAGTCCTGCTTCCTAAACTGGGATTGCTTATTGCTTTCCAGGTGTAATCTAAAGATGCAGGATTTTTAAAGCAGGTTACAATGTGATCGTTTTTGTAAATTAATTAATTTCCCCGGCTATAAAGAGAGTAAGATTATCAGTTATTTAAATGTGTCTTTAGTTCAAATATTAGTATAAAAGATCTTATTTATTTATAATTATAATAAACAATTTCATACAAAATTAAAGAATATTTTATAAATTGAATACTTAGGGTTTCTGACCAGCATTCAGGATTACAATTCAAGATCAGTAGACCTCGAAAAAATATGTTGATGGATATTCTTGCAGTTCATACTGTTCGTGTCGTCTACCAGCCTCGAATTTGGTGGCAACATCAATGAAAGAAAATATAAATTTATTCACGAAGATTATGAAAAAATAAAGGCAAAATGTGGGGAGTAATATAGATTAGATCAGATATAATTTTTTACAACTGAGTTTATTTGAAAAGATAATAGTTATTATTAAATAATATAAATTTTAGAATATTATAATAGAAAATTTTATTAAAAAAATAGAAAGTATTAAATAGAATGCCATCATAATATATACCTCAAAAAATATAGAAGCAAACATAAAATATTCCATAGAGCTACCTTCCGCAGCTCATTTTGAATTAGGCGGTTTGGACGGGTGACTGCTGAGGCTCTTAATCTTTGAGCATGTATCCGGT
>JASGVX010000041.1 GCA_030054735.1 Methanobacteriota archaeon
AAAAAAAGAATATCGAAATCGCTGAAATACTGAATGTTGGCAGGAATACTGTTGGTAGAATCAAGAAGAGATATTTGGAGGAAGGTCTTCAAAGCGCTCTCGAGGATAAACCAAGAACTGGTCAACCCATAAAATATACATAAAAGCACATTGCAGAAATCATAGCTCTAGCATGTAGCAAACCTCCTGAGGGAAGAAAAAAGTGGACACTTGTATTGCTTACTGAAGAATTAAGGAAAAAAGAAGGGTTTGAAACGATAAATAGAGAGAGTGTAAGGCTTATTTTAAAAAAAACAAAACTAAACCCTGGTTAAGAAGGATGTGGTGCATTCAAACTATTGATTCTGAATATAGAGAAAGAATGTATGATGTTCTCAAACTTTATGAAGAAGAATATGATCCTGAAAAACCTCTCATATGTCTTGACGAAAAACCAAAGCAACTTCTTGGAGATAAGAGGAAGTCCATTCCGATGAAACCTGGAAATCCAGAAAAATATGACTACGAATATGTTAGGAATGGAACCGCAAACGTGTTCATGGCAGTAGAATTGAAAGCAGGAAAAAGGATGACTCAGGTAACCAATAGAAGAACTAAGATAGACTTTGCGCATTTTGTCAAGAAACTTGTAGAAAGGTATTCGGAAGCGAAAATTATCCGTGTGGTCATGGACAATCTCAACACTCATAAAGAAAAAACGCTTGAAGAAGCTTTCGGAAAAGAAGAAGCAGAAAAGATTTTAAAAAATGTAGAGTTCCATTATACTCCAAAACATGTAAGTTGGTTGAATGCAGCAGAAATAGAGATCAATGTAATGGATATAGAATGTACCGGAAGAAGGATTGCTGACATAGAGACTTTGGTTCATGAAGTAGGGGCGTGGAATAAAAGAAGGAACGAACATGAAAAAAAGATAAAATGGAAATTTACGAGAAAAATTGCTGACGAGAAAATGTCCAAATATTATGCAGCGTAATTAAATTGTCATGACACTAGTTATCTCATGGTATGGTGCCTATCAGCATTTCTTTCTCCGGAAACCTTTTGAGAACAACCTGCCCCCGATTGGATGATGCTTGTTTTACTGCTGTTTTTTGGAGTTCTTTTCCCTCTTTTTTTCTATTCCCTCAAAATGGTCACCGAGGTCAGAAAGGAAGGGCTGTATATTCGTTTTTACCCACTTCATTTTAGCATGAAAGTGCTTCCATGTACTTTCATTTTTTGTGCCTGTTATTCGAAGAATTTCATATGCGTTTTATCAATAGGCTGAATAGTTACAAAATAAAATAATTAAATTAAAGCAAATTTTTTTCCAGAAAACTAATACATACTTAAAAAAGAACTAAAAGAATATTTGGTGCTCCGGCCGGGATTCGAACCCGAGTCTTCGGCTCGAAAGGCCGGAATGATTGGCCGGACTACACTACCGGAGCATTTGATCGTATTTTAGCGGACTTTATTCCCCTAATGAAGGGTTTCTTCATACGGTTTCTTACATATATAGTTATCGATTGAATTGGATTTCTAAGGACATGTTATATAAGATCTGTCTTAATTTTTTTAATCATTTTAGGTATCTTATACTTCGTCAAGGTTTTAGTTATGTTTTTTTCAAACATCTTCTTAGAATTCTTCCTCATCTTCAGCTTCGATATCTATATCTTCGTCCGCTTCTCCGGATTCCCCAGCTTGTTCCAACATGAGATTTCCAATCCATTCACTGAGTTTTCCACAGTACTCTGGGTCACAGTTCCCGGTACAACCAGTGCAGGATGAAAACATATCCCCCGAAAGCAGAAGGTCGTATTTCTCTTTAACATCCTCTTTTGCTTTCAGGAGGTATGTCCTTGCTCCGTTTGAGACTCCCACCTCACGGACTATAAGGTCTTTGTCCAGAAGCTTTTTTACGATTCTGGAACACTTCCTGCTGTCGATATCCAGCTCTTTCCAGATAGCGTTCTGGAAAATGCCTTCTTTATGCTTTCTTATTATACTGTATGCTTCTTCTTCAAGATCCATGCCTGCTTCCACACAAATGAGCTTCCCTTCAGACGTTTCAGTCTTCGACAGGAGTGATCAGTATGATATTATTGCCCCGTAGCACTACAGAACCAAGGGAGCGGACTTTTTCCCCTTTTACTATCTCCATAGTATCAACAAGATGAAGATTCATGTAGTCGTCCACGCTCTTCAAAGTGCCTTCAAGCAAATTAAGGTCGCCTTTCATTTCTACCTGGATCCTTGATCCAACAATTTTCTGAACTTTTTTATTTGGGAACAAATTTAATCCCTCGCTGATTTGTTCTTAATTTTTGCTTCCCCGCACTCCCGGATCTTGTTTTTTGTTCCAAAGCCGGGCAGAGCGAAATGTGTCAGGGCAATCTATGCATTTACAATAAGCCTGTTGCCTTTCCCAGCTGCTTAGTGTCAGCAACTGAAAAATAACGCCAAACTATCACTCCACCGGCTATTAATAAAACTGAAATTACATATCCTTTTCAGAGATATATAACCATCGATCTCAGAACTATTAATAAGAATCCTTCAATCCAAGAGGTCTCCATTCCAATTTTGTCTGAAAAATATAAATTGAAACCTGAACGGACTTTATGCAAAATATAAAATATGGAAATATAGACTGGCTTATTCTCTTAAATTGTCGATTACATGTTTGCCCCTTTCAGCAGGTACAATTGTCAGTTCAGCACCTGGAAACTTCTTTTCGAGAGGCTCCCCCTCAGCGATTCTGTCCATTGTAATTGCCACAGCCGCAACTTCGGAATGGGGCTGGCTCCCCACAGCTACGTTCCAGTCAGCGAGCTGGTAAATTTCTGGTGGAACCTTTTCTGCACCTACAACAATCATTAGCCTGTCACACTTTTTAAGTTCATCAGTGACATCGGGCAGGTTGACCCCGTACATTGAAAGGTGGCAGACTTTTCCACCTTCTTCTTTCCATTTTCTGATTTCCTGTTTGAAACTAACGTTATTTTTAATGTAAAAGTTTCCGCCCCAGCGCTGGACTACATCTTCAATAGTCTCCACTATCCCCCGGTCATCAGAGGCAAGAAGCACTCCCTCAGCTCCAAGCATCCTGGCAGTTAAGCCAATATGTGTGGTAACCCTTTTATCCCTTTCAGGGCGGTGCCCCAGGCGCAGTAATACAATCCTTTTCATGCCTGGCTAAAACCCTTACAAGGTATTAAAGGGTTTCACTGAAAAAAATATAGGTTACCACTGTAAGCCAGAAGTTCCAGGGATCCTCTTCAGCAGCATGCCTTCAACAATAATAGGGTTTGTCCTCTGGGCTGTTGTCAACGCGTTATCAAGCTTGAATTCTTTTTCAGCATATATGGTGAGAAGCGGATCTCCATTTTTGACCTGCTCTCCTTTTTTCTTATGTATCGCAATCCCAGCCCCCTTGTCTTTAGGAGCTCCTGCAAGTCTGGCAATCTCAACTATCCATTTATTATCAAATTCCATAACATACCCGCCTGCAGTAGCAACAATATCAGCAGTGTATTGCCCTACCTGTATATCCTCGGATTTGATGTTAGGATCTCCACCCTGAGCTTCAATGATCTGTTTCATCTTCTGAAGGGCTTTTCCGTTCCTGAGCGTTTCAAGTGCAAGATCTTTTCCTCGATCTCTTGGAGCCGCACCCCCCATCTCAAGAAGAATACCAGCAATGGCTGCGCTCTTTTCAATAAGGCTGTTTGGACCTTCCATGCTTTCCATAACTTTCAGGGCTTCCTTTACTTCCAGAGAAGGACCCACTCTTCTCCCAATAGGAGACGAACCATACGTAATAGCACACTCTACATTCATTCCAAGCCTCTGCCCCAGGTTGATGAGGTCTCTTGCCAGCTTCTGCCCTTCCTGAGGATTGGGAACCTTCGTGCCTGGCCCGACAGGAATATCCATTACCACATTGTCTGCCCCTACAGCTCCTTTTTTTGCCATTATTGAGGCAAGCATCTGGTGATAGGGGTCAATGGACAGGGGGTACTCAATTTTGATGAGCTTGTCATCTGCAGGCGCAATATTTGTGGCCCCGCCCCAGACAAGCGCACCCCCCACCTTTTCTGTTATCTCCTTAACTTCCTGAGAGCTGAACTCAACAGGACAGAGCACCTCCATGAGGTCTGCAGTCCCACCTGCACCCGTAATTGCTCTTGAACTTGTCTTCGGGATTAGCAACCCGTTTGCGGCGACTATGGGGACAACAAGCAGAGAAATCTTGTTTCCGGGCACTCCTCCTATCGAGTGCTTGTCCATGATAGGATGTGTATCAAACTCGATAGTATCTCCGGTATCTATCATTGCTCTTGTAAGCCATTCAACTTCGTCGTCAGTCATCCCGTGGATATAAGAAGCCGTTATAAAGGCTGAAAGCTCGATATCGCTCAGGTTTTCATCAACTATATCGTTTACAAGCAGTTTGATTTCGTCCTGGACAACAGGTTTTTTGTCCAGCATTTTTTTGATAACAACTGTAGATTTAGAGCGAAAAGCCGGGACAACTTCGACCGGCTTATCCCAGTCCTCAAAGTGCTCGAAAACTTCAGAAAAAACGCCCAGAGTCCCCTGAGGAACCATATCATCAGTTATGTCTACGATTGCAGAAAGGCTCTGATGTCCGCGGATGCGGATCCTATCTCCAGGGTTGACTCCCAGTTCATTCGCATCGGCAATATTGAACAACACTTTATGCTGCCCTATTCTTACATTAAAATGTTCCAGATTCAACTGCATCGAATAAACACCATCCTTTTCATTCTCAATATAATAATGATTTTGTCATTGTAATCAATTTCGCCTTAATTGGACAATCTGCCTGTTTTTCCATCGCCGAAAAACCCATAGAAAGTTTGAAAAATATAGGATATTAAGAGCAAGCGTAGTACAATATGAGGTAAATATGAGATTTTCAGATAAGATATCAGACTAAATACTGACCCGACCTGACATATTAACCTTTTTATTATTTTCAGCAATTTAGTAATAAGCCATATTTGGTCTTTTTGAATATTTATGCTATCGATTATGATTTGGCTTATACCCTCACTTACGTCTTTTATGTGCTTAAAAATACGGAACCAGGGTTATAACATATATGAAAAAACTCTGTTTTTAATGAACTGAATTTTTTATGAACTGGATAATACGGAGGAATTTGGAAAAAAAGTTTACAGGCGAGCCGAATTTTTCCCGCCTGTTAATGCTATTATGTTAATGCTATTTTATGATTCGATTTACTACCTTTCTGATCCCATTATACCTTTAGATCCCTTTTGCCCACTCTGCAGCGGCTCTGAGCACCTGCTGGTTAAAAGCAATAACTTTGGGTTTGCCTGCAAAGTTTTCAGCAACAGCTTCTATAAAGGCTTCTTCTTCAAGCCCTGTTGCGTTCAGGCCCAGCAAAACACCGAGCATAAAGGAATTTGCAGCTCTTTCATCGCCTGCTTCTTTAGCTTTTTCGGTTGCAGGGACTGCAATTGATTTTACACTTGATGGTGTCTCAACTTCTCCTATTGTCGAGTCATAGAGGATTAGGCCTCCTTCTCTTACCACATCTTTGAACTTTTCAATAGAAGGACGGTTCATTGCTATCAGAATATCGGGGGTGTAAACCGTAGGAGAACCTATGGACTGACCTGAAATCACCACCGAACAGTTTGAGGTCCCTCCACGCTGTTCCGGGCCGTAGGACGGGAACCAGGAAGCATTGAGGTTTGCTTTAACCCCTGCCTGCGCAAGGACAATGCCCATGCTCAGTACTCCCTGCCCTCCGAAACCTGCAATCTTGGTCTGGATTGGGGCAAAGTCGGCTCTGGAAGGTTTTTCTCCGGAATCTGCTTCAATTCCATAAAGCTTCTCAAGGGCCTCGGTTGTGAAATCGCTGATTCCGCGGTGGAGAGGTTCAGCAAATTCGGAATTATCTCTGAAGTTCCTGAGCGGGTATTCTTTTTCCATCTCCTCGTTTATGAAACTGACAGCCTGTTCTGCATCCATCTTGAGGTTGGTAGGACAGGCTGCAAGGACTTCTACAAAAGCATAGCCTTTGCCGTCGCGCTGGATTTCAAGAGCTTTTCGAACCGCTTTTCTGGCTTTTCTAATGTGGGAGATATCCGAAACCGAAACTCTTTCAATAAAGACCGGGGCCTTCAGGTTGTCCAGAAGCTCGCACATATGGAGGGGATAGCCTGCAAATCTTGGGTCACGTCCTTCAGGAGTTGTGGTTGTCTTTTCCCCTATAAGGGTCGTAGGAGCCATCTGCCCGCCTGTCATTCCGTACACGGTGTTATTTACAAAAAAGACTGCAAGCTTTTCTCCTCTGTTTGCTGCCTGCAAAGTCTCGTTCAGGCCGATTGAAGCAAGGTCTCCATCACCCTGATAAGAGATTACAACAGCATTTTCTTCAGCTCTTGAGACTCCTGTCCCTACTGCAGGGGCACGCCCGTGAGCTACCTGGATATTGCCTGTGTCAAAGTAGTAATAAGCAAAGACCGCACAGCCCACAGGGCTGATCATAACTGTCCTGTCCTGGATCCCGAGTTCGTCAATTGCCTCAGCGATGAGCTTGTGCAAAACCCCGTGCCCACAGCCAGGGCAGTAGTGAGTGGCTGTTGAGGCTGCTCCTCCTTTACGGGGATAGTCCGAGTACAGGGCTTTTGGCTTTCTTATAACCTTTTCTCCGTTGATGATTTCTGCTGCCATTTTCATGCCTCCCCTGCAACTTTTCTGATTTTGTCCATAACCTGGTCGAGAATGATCAGGTTTCCTCCCATGCGGTTTACCAGTTCAACAGGCCGCAAACACCCTATAGCAAGCCTGATATCATCTATCATCTGCCCATTGCTCATCTCGACAGAAATAAACGAACATCCCTTATCTGCAAGGGCTTTCAACTGTGATTCAGGGAAGGGAAAAAGGGTCTTTGGCCTGAAAAGCCCGGCTTTAATTCCTTCTTTCCTGGCAAGGTCTACGGCCGACCTGCAGATCCTGCTGCTTATGCCGTAAGAAACTAGCACAACTGAGGCGTCTTCGGTCATGTATTCTTCATAATCTACTTCTTTTTGCTTTATCAGGTCGTACTTTGCCTGCAGTTTCTCATTGAACTCTCCGAGTTCATTGAAGTCCAGGAAAATTGAGGTTACAAGGTTAGGCCTGGTTTCTGCAGTTCCGTTAACTGCCCAGCTTGTGTCGATTTCCGGAACAATGGCTTTTTCAGGAAACTTCAGGGACTCGATCATCTGGCCGAGCACGCCATCTGCGAGCACGACTACAGGGTTTCTGTACTTGAAAGCAAGATCGAATGCTTTCATGGTAAAATCACACATCTCCTGAACGGAATTGGGGGCGAGTACGATGTTCTGATAGTTCCCGTGCCCCCCACCTTTTACAACCTGGCTGTAGTCTCCCTGCTCAGGACCTATATTTCCAAGCCCAGGGCCTGCTCTCATAATATCTATAATCACGCAAGGAAGTTCTGCACCTGCAAGGTAAGAGATCCCTTCCTGCATCAGGCTGATTCCTGGACCTGAAGAAGATGTCATTACCCTGTGCCCGGCTGAGGCTCCCCCATAAACCATATTAATTGCAGCCTCCTCAGACTCGGCCTGTACGAATTTCCTTCCTATCATGGGAAAATATTTGGAAGCATCATGCAGAATCTCACTTGCCGGAGTAATAGGGTATCCAAAAAAACAGTCGCATCCGGCATAAAGTGCACCAACAACTATTGCAGAGTTTCCTTTTATGAGTTGTGTTGCCATCTTTTTTCCTCCTTATCCTGCCTTATTCGGCTTCCTCCTTTTTCAGGGGAATATGGATTTCCAGTGCCAGGGGTTCAGGGCAGGTATAGTAACAGCTCGCACAGCCTGAGCAGCCCTCTCCTTTATACTCTATGTAGTGGTAACCCCGCGCATTCAGGTCTTCACTCATAAAAAGTACATCTTTCGGGCAGGCAAGCAGGCAGCGCCCGCAGGCCTTGCATTCCAGAATATTGATAACAGGGTACGGTTCTTTTTTATCATTTTTTACCATAATAGAATCCTCACACTATTCTTCCAGTCCCTGTTTTCTCCAGCCGGTTTAATATGGCAGACAGGAGAGCCTATCATTTTTAAGGGGCTTTCTGAATTCTTATATGCTCTTGAATTTTTTTCTCTTTTGAATAATAATAGCTTCTTTAATTACAGTACTATAACAGCTTCTTTAATTACAGTACCTTTTAAGAGTAAATCCGATATATCCTCTTTAAGCAAATTTTGAGAAAAAGTTTAAGGCACTTTTAAGGTACTTATCTCTTTCCTTTCTCTCTTTTTTCAAATTTGACCAGATATACTGCTCCAAAATCCTCTTACTGAATCATGTCTTTATCCCGTATCTCTACCCTGCGAATTTTTCCGCTGATGGTCTTTGGGAGTTCGGGAACGAATTCTACAACCCTGGGATACTTATAAGGAGCAGTGACGTCTTTAACGTGCTTCTGCAGCTCTTTTTTAAGTGCATCACTCGGTGTATAGTCCTTTGTAAGCACAATGGTCGCCTTGATGACCTGCCCTCTGATAGGGTCGGGGACCCCGGTGATTGCACATTCAAGCACAGCAGGGTGCTGGATCAGGGCACTTTCAACTTCAAATGGTCCGACTTTGTATCCAGAGGTCTTAATTATATCGTCAGCCCTGCCAACAAACCAGAAATAGCCGTCTTCATCCATCCAGGCCATGTCCCCTGTGTGGTAATAGCCGTCATGCCAGGTTTCCTCTGTCATTTCAGGGTCTTTTCCATAGTGGACGAAAAGCCCTACCGGCTTTCCTCTTTTTGTGTTGACGACAATTTCCCCTTCTTCTCCTACCTCACAGAGCTTTCCGTCCCTGTCCATAAGTTCAATCTTATATCCAGGGGTTGGCTTTCCTATAGATCCGGGTTTTGGTTCCATCCATGGAAAGGTCCCAATTGAAACAATGGTTTCGGTCTGTCCGAACCCTTCCATGAGCTTTATTCCTGTAAACTGAAGGAAGCGGTAAAAAACTTCAGGGTTTAAGGGTTCACCTGCAACGACTGCATATTTCAGGGTACTGAAATTGTAATTGCTCATGTCTTCTTTTATAAGGAAACGATAGATCGTTGGGGGAGCGCAGAAGGTTGTAACACCATACTTAGAGACTTTTTCAAGCATGTGTTTGGCTTCAAACCTCTCATAGTCATAGACTAAGACCGCACAGCCAGCTATCCACTGCCCGTAAAGTTTGCCCCATACACATTTTCCCCAACCGCTATCAGCAACCGTATAGTGTAGCCCGTCCTCTTCCACATTTTGCCAGTATTTTGCAGTAACTATGTGCCCGAGAGAGTAGGTATTGTCATGTTCCACCATTTTTGGGAAACCAGAGGTACCGGAGGAGAAGTAGACGAGACTGACATCATCGTTCTTCGTTGCAGCCTCACCTGTCGGGCGTTCGAAGACCGGGGAAGCTTCCTCAAGTTCCTTTCTAAAATCAATCCAGCCTTCCCGGGTTTTTCCTCCCACCATGGCTTTTTTGAGTGGGACATCCCCGCATTCCTTATGGGCTTCATCAACCTGCTCAGGAACATCGTTCTCTGATATGCAGACGATCATCTTTAATCCAGCTTTTTTGATCCTGTATACGATATCCTGGGTTTTCAGCATATGAGTTGCAGGAACGGTAATAGCCCCAAGCTTATGCAGCCCCAGGATGCAAAACCAGAATTCATAACGGCTCTTTAAGGTAAGCATCACATAGTCGCCTTTTCTAATGCCATGTTTTACAAAGACATTCGCAGCCTTGTCACTGTAGTACTTCATGTCTTTGAAAGTAAAGATTCTCTCTTCTCCATAGTCGTCACACCAGACCATGGCAATTTTCTCAGGAGAATCTCTTGCATAGGCATCGACAACATCATAGGCAAAATTGAAATTTTCAGGGATCAGGATTTTGAAGTTTTCCTGGAAATCCTCATAGGATTCAAAATCGGTTCTGGAAACAAATTGGCTCAGCAAAGAAGTCATTCTGGACACCCATTTTATTTGAATTTTTCTTAATTTCTATAGTTTTTCAGGATTCAGGAGGCAGTATTTAAGCTTCAAAAAGTTCTGAGATTTTTTCCTGCGTTTTCCTGTATTCCAAATTTTTGTGGATTTTGCGTGAATTATTCAGGGTATGGTAAATTCAGGTCACAATTAATCCGGTTATATAATAACTGCCAGGAACTTAGCGGGTTTTCCATCCATGGCTTCCATGGCATGCTGGTAATTGGAATCAAAATAAATGGAATCTCCTTTATTGAGGATAATTTCATTTTTATGAATGTAAACCTTCAGGCTCCCCTCGAGTACATAATTGAATTCCTGTCCTGGATGGGAATTGGTATCAGGTTTTGTCCCCTGAGGTTTTGCTTCCACTGTAACAATGAAGAACTCCGCTTTTTTTTGGATGAATTTTTCAGCAAGGTTCTGGTACTTATACTGTTTTCTTCTCTCAACACTTACTCCTTTCTCATTCCTTGTGACTGTAAAAATATTCATGCGAGGCTCTTCTCCCGTAAGAAGAGTAGCCATTTCTACCTGCAGCCGGTGTGCAATTTCAAAAAGCATACTTGCAGGAATATCCTCAGTTCCATTTTCGTATTTCTCGTAAGTATCGGATGAGACCTGAAGATACTCTGCCATATTCTCTATGGAAATCTCTGACAGCTCCCGCAGTTCACGGACGCGGGCTGCAATTTCCTTTATTTTTTCCTGCATAATCAAACCTTCTCCAACTGTATTATTTTAATAAACCTAATTTGAATAAAATCTAACTTGAATATTTACTTAAAAACCTTTCTACTTCACTCAGGCTTGCCTGAATATGTACAAAATAAAGTTTCTTCCGGAATCATAGTGGATTATAATAAATATATATTACCATTCACAGGCTTTAAGGTGGTTTGTTTACAAGCAGAAATCAAGTAAAACGCATATGAAATTCTTCGAATAACAGGCACAAAAAATGAAAGTACCTAGAAGCACTTTCATGCTAAATATAATAGTTCAGGCTGTCTCAAAACTCAAAGCAATTCTACAATTGGATAATGAGAACCGTTGACTTTAAAAATTTGACCACTAAAAACAGAGAAATTTAGATATGAATTAACCTTATAGTAGAAAAAATTGACACAATTGTAGAATTAACTTTAGTTTTGAGACAGCCTGTATGCAAAGGATTTAGAATTACTTACATTGAGCTCGTCCATAACCAGCCCGTTGACTTCAATAATAGAGGGGATCTTAAGAGTTTTACAGAGGGCAATAGGGAAGAAGGGAAAGGAGTTCTGA
>JASGVX010000042.1 GCA_030054735.1 Methanobacteriota archaeon
TGGATAATGAGATACATTAACTTTAAAAATAAGCCCACTTAAAATAGAGAAATTCAGGCATAAATTAACCTTATAGTAGAAAAAATTGACACAATTGTAGAATTAACTTTAGTTTTGAGACAGCCTGATATATTAATTAGAGTTTAGAATATCTAAATAAGCATCATGCTTCTGTTTTCATCATACAATTAAATGTTTTGTCTTGAATCTTATGATTTTTTGACATCCACCATATTACATAAATGTAATGTGTCAATGCGATGTGTTTTGTGTAATAAAATACTCTATTATTTTACAGAATCTGTCAAATTAGGGCTCAAAAGGCAATAAAAAAATGCCACAAATCCAGCATTTATGCGGACCTGTGGCATTTTTTGTTTATTCAAACTCAATTGTTGCAGGCGGTTTTGGTGTGATATCGTATACTACCCTGGATACGTTTGGAATCTCGGAAGTGATCCTTGATTCAAGCTTCTTGAGTGCATCCCAGGGGAGCTCGAGGACTTCTGCAGTCATCCCGTCTCTTGACCCTACGGCCCTTACAGCCACAATCCAGCCGTAAGCCCGGATATCCCCCTTTACTCCTGTTCCTTTGCCGAGCACGGCAGCAAAAGTCTGCCAGGGGCAGAACCTGTCCAGAAGCTCATCTTCGACTATGAAGTTAGCTTCCCGTGCTACCTCAAGTTTTTCTTCCGTAATCTCTCCGAGAACCCTTACAGCAAGCCCTGGGCCTGGGAAAGGCATCCTTTCGCAGATCTCATCAGGCAGTTCGAGAGCCCGGGCAATTTCCCTTACCTCATCCTTATACAGGTCCTCAATAGGCTCAATGATTTTCTTGAAATCCATGACGCTCGGGAGCCCTCCTACATTGTGATGGGACTTGATGCCGCCTTCGGACTCAATTCTGTCAGGGTAAATCGTGCCCTGGATAAGGTAATCAGCTTCCAGTTTTTTTGCCTCTTCCTCAAATACCCGGATAAAAGTCTCCCCTATAGCCTTTCTCTTCTCTTCAGGGTCAGTAATGTCTTTAAGGGCTGCAAGGAACCTGTCCTTTGCATAAACAACGTCCAGATTCATATGCGAGAAAATATGCCTTATTCTTTCGGTCTCTCCTTTTCTCATGAGCCCAGTGTCGATATATATCGGCTGCAGCCTATCTCCAATTGCTCTGTAAGCCAGCTCCGCACAAACAGAACTGTCCACACCGCCGGAAAGTGCAATAATTGCATTTCCATCCTTTATTTCGTTGCTGATTTTCTCAATTGCTTTCGGAATGAATTTTTCGGGTTTTGCCATTGAAGTGCTCCTTTGACTGAATATTTCCTTTGAAGAAATGATATTGACTGGTGAATTGTATGAGAATAATTAAGGCTTGATTATATTTAGCATGAAAGTGCTTTCAAGTGCTTTCATTTTTTGTGCCTGTTAATTGAAGAATTTCATATGCGTTTCATTGTGATATATGAGTCAGTGCATGGGGGTTTTTGTATTTAAAAGTATAGTTAGAGAATTATCTAATTGCTTTA
Source organism: Methanobacteriota archaeon (assembly GCA_030054735.1). Taxonomy (GTDB): domain Archaea; phylum Halobacteriota; class Methanosarcinia; order Methanosarcinales; family Methanosarcinaceae; genus Methanosarcina. The sequence goes on from JASGVX010000042.1 coordinate 1,527, forward strand.
AGGCACAAAAGTAAAAATCCTCAAAGAAAAGGTAGAGATGGAACGAAATTCTCTTTTAATCGGGTACGAAAGGCGGAAGACATTTCAAAAATTCTTATTTATGGTATTAAGAGGATATTTAAGTAAATTTGATAATTTGATCTGAAACCTGGGACATTACTTAGAAAATAGCAGCATAATATAAAGCAGGAAATATAATCATGCATAACATATAATTCTCTATCTAATTGTAATATCTATGTTTCTGAATGTTTGTTCTTGCATTTATATATGAGTGCCGTTCAAATTAAGAAAAGGGAATCTGGAACCCTGGATACAGAAAAAGCGTTGAATTTATGGATGGCTCTAATGTTTTTGCTGATAATTTGGGTTCTATTCGTTCTGTTTATGATCATTACAGGTTAATTGGACTGTTCTTAAATGGACAGACTTAAAATTGCTCTGGCTAAAAAATACTACCTCTAATGTCTACTGAATTTATAATGAAAATCAAATATTTATTACTAAGGAATGGTTGAAATATTACTTCAAGTTTTCACTTTGCTAATGGCTCTATAATTGCACTTCACAATACCAATAATGATAATATAGGGTATAAGTGTTTGAAATTAAATTTTCACCATTCCTAAGTTAAAATAAATTATTTTGCAAATGATGGAAGTAAAGATGACATGTGCGGCCATTTTTCTTCCTCCTCCTTCTATTACCTCTTACCAAACATTAACTTCCTAGAGCTGAGGATGCCTGGTTAAGAGGCTACAATAGCCGCCCATCCCCCCCTTCTTTGCTTCCATCTTTGCTTTTCCGCCTTAGCGGCCTCACCTTTTCTTCTTAAGTCCTATCAGCTTATGAAGAAAAGGTACCTTCATCGTTACCCGGGGGTTATACTCTCCAGTACTGGCCTTTAATTTTCATGGTCTGGAAAGGGAACTATGTGTGTTCAGGAAATTCTATTATGTATTCAGAGATAAGTCACTTAATCTGGAACTGTTCTCATAACATACTATATTTCCTAATAGAGTTAAACGATATTCTTGCATAAATTTCTTTCTAAAGTTTGCCCTTAATGGTCTCAGCAAAATCATTCTATGATTTTCATCTCTTCATTTTTGACAAGAAGCTTATTTCTAATTCTTTGAGAACGGCTGATTATGTTCTGGATGCCGATAGCATAATACTTTCACTCTACATGCCTGCAATTTATATAAGATGAATTCAAAACATCTCAGCATTGTGGATGCACAAATAATTATAGTATTGTGCAAGTGTTGTAAATCGCTTAGGAATAGTTGAAATATGACTTCAAGTTTTCACTTTGCTAATGGCTCTATAATTGCACTTCCCAATATCATTAATGACAATATGGGGTATAAGTGTTTGAAATTAAATTTCCACCATTCCTTAATGGAATTACCAGATATGTGAATTGACTCCGAGAGACTTTTCGGAATCTTTTTTTGCATAGTAAGAATTATGCAAGTTCAGGGATGAAAATGGGTACTGATCATGGAGCATTGAAGAATAATAAAAATGAACTCGAATCCAGTGTGTTGCTGTCTTCCAGAATGCACTCCGTGCTCCGTCAGTACTTTGGATATACTTCTTTTCGACCTCTTCAGGAAGAAATCATCCGGGATGTCCTGGACCAAAAAGATGTGTTTGTCCTCATGCCCACAGGAGGGGGCAAATCAATTTGCTATCAGCTGCCTTCTCTACTTATGGATGGAGTTACTGTTGTAGTCTCTCCTCTTATTTCCCTGATGAAAGACCAGGTGGACGGGCTTGAAGCGAATGGAATTGCTGCAGCCTGCATGAACAGCACCCAGAGTGCCAGAGAAAGACGGGATGTTAAAACAGCTTTTCTGGAAAACAGATTGAAGATATTGTATATTGCACCCGAGAGGCTTATGATGCCCGGGACTTTAGCTTTCCTGAAGAAAGGTAAAGTAAATCTCTTTGCAATTGATGAGGCACACTGTATTTCTGAATGGGGGCATGACTTCCGGCCCGAGTACCGAAAACTGAAACTCCTGAGGGATTCAAAAAACGGTTTTCCTGATGTGCCTGTTATTGCACTTACGGCTACAGCTACCGATAGGGTTAGAAAAGATATTATGTCTCAGCTCGGGCTTGATATTGACCCGGAAAAAGGCCCTTACGTTGCCAGCTTTAACCGGAGTAACCTTTACTACGAGGTCAGACCAAAAAAAGATACTTTTTCAGAAATAACTGAATACCTGCTCAGGCACAGAGGTGAAGCCGGAATCATTTACTGCCAGAGCCGGAATAATGTAGAAACCCTTACAAAAAAGCTGAACATTGCAGGGTTCAGGGCCCTTCCCTATCATGCCGGACTTTCAGATGCCGAACGTGTAAGAAACCAGGAGATGTTCATAAAGGACGATGTGGACATAATAGTGGCGACGATTGCCTTTGGTATGGGGATCGACAAGTCAAATGTCAGGTTTGTAATCCACTATGACCTTCCCCGGAACCTTGAAAGTTATTACCAGGAAACAGGACGAGGGGGCAGGGACGGAAGCCCATGTGAATGCATCCTTTTTTTCAGCAGGGGAGACCGCTTTAAAATTGAGTACTTTATTGCGCAGAAGACAAACGAAAAAGAAAAGGATATCTCCTTTGTGCAGTTAAGGCAGATGGTAGCTTACTGTGAAAGCAATAAGTGCAGGCGTCAGACACTCATCGAATATTTTGGTGAAGAACTTTCAACACCATGCGGCAACTGCGATACCTGCCTCAGACCTAAGAACACTTTTGACGGGACTGCAGCTGCTATAAAACTGATTTCCTGCGTCCAGGAATTGAACCAGCGTTTTGGTACTAACTATGTTATTGATGTACTCACAGGCTCAAAGAATAAAAAGATCAGGCAGAACCGTCATGAAAAACTGAAAGCCCACGGCAGCGGCAAAGAATTTACAAAGGAGCAGTGGAGGTCGATCGCTTCTGAAATACTGAACACCGGGCTTCTGGAAGTCAGTGGAGCTCAGTACCCTGTCCTGAAACTGAATGCTATGAGCAGGAAAATTTTAAACGGTTCGGAAAGGGTTGAACTTGTCTGTCCTGATGGTTTTATACCCGAAACTGAAGGAAACACTGCGCAGCCAGCGCCCTCAGGTAAAATTCCAGGAAAAGAAAAAGCAGGAAAAGGCAAAACAGGAATATACGAGCCCGGAAAAGATGAATATGATATACAGCCTCCTGCCAGTGAGTATTCGAAAGCTACTGATATTCTTAAAAAAGCAAAAAATACAGGGCTTTCAAAACCTGGAACAGAGTATGACCCCATTCTTTTTGAGAGGTTAAAAGGCCTCAGAAAACAGATTGCTTTAAATAAAAATCTTCCTCCCTACATCATTTTTTCCGACACGAGCCTGAAAGAAATGGCTTCAAAGTTTCCACGCACCCCTGAAGAGTTCCATTTAATTACAGGGGTAGGAGACTATAAGCTCCAGAAGTATGGAGACGATTTTCTCAAAGAAATCAGGGATTACTGCAGGGACTACGACTTGCCACTTGCAGAGAATGCCAAAGATTTCGAAAATCTCTGTACTGAACCCGAAAAAAAGATTGAATTAAAGAGCCCGGTACATGAAACTTCATTTTCAGAGCTTGAAATCGAAACTGGCGGCCCTCGGATTGAACCTATCTATAATGAAGCCGGTAAAGAGAAAAGATCTGGAATTTCATCTCCAGTTACTCTTTCCGGAACAGCTCCAAAAACACGCAGCTTGCCAGCAAAAAGAGTAAGGTATCTGGATATGAGCATCCAGGATTGGTCTGAATTAGACTCTTCTGACAGCTTCAGTAAAAAAGACCTTGTAAGAAAGTCTTCCGAGTCAGTTGACAATATGTCCGAAAAGGGCCTTCCTGAAAACTATTTTGAAAATAGTTCTCTTGAGATTGAATATGCCGGGGAGCCTCTTGATGAAGATCTTTGCACGGCAGGCTCTTTTATGGGTTCTTCTGATATTGTTTCTTCTGAAATAGATATCTTTAAAAAGGAATCTCTTGAAAAGACGTATTCGCTTTATGTACAGGGACTGGACATTGGTGAAATTGCAGAAATCGAAGGATTAAGTGTGAAAGATGTATACAGGCAGTTTGAGGAGCTGATACTTGCCGGAAAGGTCAGGAATATTGAAGGGCTTGTAGCTCCGGAAAGGCAGCAGCATATAAAAAAGGTACTGGAAGTACTGGAGGTTGAACTTGCCTCCCTTCTCAGGACGAGGATAGGAGAGACCTTCAGAGAAGAAGAACTGAAGCTTATAAGAGCTTTCCTTATATCAAAAGTGCTTTCCTCACTCTGAAGAGGGCGAAAGAAGATCACTCTTGTCAAAGTTGCGCTGGCACACCACGCCGCAAGCAATGGGGTATGTTCTGCACCAGCGCTATAGTTATAATGGTTATTAAAAATCTAATATTTAGCATGAAAGTGCTTCCAAGTATTTCCATTTTTTGTGCCTGTTATTCGAAGAATTTCAGACACGTTTCATTTGTTGATACTCTTCTTTTTCGTCCTGATTTCTCTGATTTTCAACCTGAGTTTGACAGTTTGATTTTTATGTTGAAAGGTAACTATTCAGCCTATCAAAACATGTCTGTAGATATTGATTATAACGAAAACAAGGAAGCTGAGAATTAACTTATGAATAATGAGAAGACGCAGTCAACCGCCAGTAGTCAAAGTAAATCAAATTACAGAAATTTGTCAATTGGATATTAATAAAGATGGCTATTGATATTGTTTTGTATGGGCTGAATAGTTACGTTGAAAGATTGTTTTCATATACGTTGGAATAAATAATATTATTTCAATAATTTTTGCCTATTTTTTACGATCCAATTTGGCAGATGATTCTATCTCTCCTGATGGCTATTTTCATAATTTTTGATTAAATTTTTGGTATAGAATTTGACAGATGTCATGAATTTCAGATAAAACCTAGATACTGTCCAAAAAGTCAGGCAGTGTGCCTAATTTTCTGTAAAATTCTCTATACCCTTTTCCTCTTGTTTTTTGATTATTGTTCCATTATTAAATACTTATTTCCTGTAATCCATTCTTCATTTATATCTATGAGTATTGATAC
>JASGVX010000043.1 GCA_030054735.1 Methanobacteriota archaeon
AAAGGGGAAAGTTACAGGCTGAAAGAAAGGAAAAAACAGGGTATAAAAAGTGTAAATATCTTTCAGTAGTTTTGAGTGAATTTATGATGAATTGAGTAAAATTTATATCTGAAGGTGGGGAAAATTAAACCGGCCAAAATGGGGAAAATTAAACCGGCGTTGACATGAGTAACCCGGGTGTATTTCAGAAAAACGATAGCAGAAAATATTGTGAAAAATTGAAGGACATATGCGGAAAGCTGCTTGGAGACTTTTCCAGAGAGATGTGTTGATGAGAGAAATACTGATAGTCCTTTAGGTAGATATTAACACTTGATCTGTCAATGGTCATACTGGGCTAAATATTTTAATGTTCTGAAAAAGTATTTTATTCGATTTTCCACAATGAAAACAAATCTCTATTTTATTATGATGTTACGCAATATATTTATAGGAGTATATTAAGTCATTTTGTTTGTCCTTCTTGCCCTCTGTGTTTTTTTATCGATTATTTCTGCAGACATCTGAAAAGTTTTTTTGACGAATTAGCCAATTATTCATATGAGTAATATAAAAGTGGGGAAAAAATCATCATGTTTAAATATGGCTTTGATAGATTAAGAGTTGGAAGCGTAGATATTATATATCTATACGTTGTTTGGGCATTATTATCTTATTATAGTTTTAATTTAAGGACTTATAATTATTCTGGGCATTTTTTGGCCAAAATATTTTATATGTCCCATGTTCCGGAAACTATTCAGTTGGACCTTAAAATCAATATCGTAAGCCTTGAACTGTTAAAAACGTACACTCCTCACAAAGCTTATTGAATTTGATTTTGTTCTTCAAGTGCATAAGTCCCAACAGATAGGTCAAAGGTAAATCGATAGGAGGAAATAGGTCGGAGGATACGTTGTATGATAGAAACAACAATAATGCTACTACTCGCAGTACCCCTACTTTTTTCGTTTTTATTCCTGGGTCTTGGCAAAAGTATGTATAAAATACTTGCCTGGGCTTTCTTTATATTCGGGGTATTTGCTTCAGTTCAGTTAATTCGAGACGGTGTTGGAGTCTATGTAATAACTGGATCAGAATTTGCAATGTTTGAAAATATTGTTCTTGTACTTGAAGTACTAGTGGTACTATTTATTATTGGTGTGGCAGCAAAATACAAAAACTGGCCCACGCTTGTACTGGGATTAATTTCAGCTGCTGTATTTGCTTACACTTTTACCAATGTTCCCGCAGTTGAAAGTGCTTCTTTTAATATTGATCAATTTTCTCAGGTAATGATATTAATTGTTAATATAGTCGGTACTGCGATTATATTATTCGCAACCGGTTATATGGATGAATATGAAGAACACAGACATTTAAACAGACAGAGGACATTTTACTTTACAATGAGTTTCTTCCTTGCATCCATGAACGGTCTTGTCATGGTTGACACACTGGGATGGCTGTTTCTTTTCTGGGAACTAACAACTCTGTGTTCGTTCGTATTGATCTCATACAACATGGATAAGGAAGGAATCGACAATGGTTTCAGGGCTCTGGCCTTAAACCTGGTTGGTGGAATTGCTTTATCTGTAGGCATAATTCTTCTCGCTACTAATTATGACATAAGTACCCTTTCTGGAATTGGAACTTACGCTGGAACTGATGCAGCAGCAATGGCCGCTGTAGCCCTTCCTGTTGCCTTACTCTGTATAGGAGGCTTTGCGAAATCTGCTCAGATGCCTTTCCAGAGCTGGCTCTTAGGCGCAATGGTAGCTCCAACCCCGGTCTCTGCCTTACTGCACTCAAGCACGATGGTAAACGCTGGTGTGTTTTTAGTTGTCAAACTTGTACCAGCTTTTGCGGGCACAGGTCTCGGGACAGCTATTGCAGTTTACGGTGGCTTTACCTTCGTTATGTGCTCAGCTTTAGCCTTATCTCAAAGAAATGCAAAGAGAGTACTTGCTTATTCCACGATTGCAAACCTGGGACTAATTATCGCAAGTGCTGGAATCGGTACGCCTCTTGCAGTAGCTGCTGCGATTATGCTCATCCTGTTCCATGCAATATCAAAAGCTCTTCTATTCCTGTGCACAGGTGAAATTGAGCACACCATAGAAAGCAGAGATATCGAGGACATGCCAGGGTTAATTAAAAAGGCTCCTCTTCTCAGCACTCTTGCAGCTCTGGGAATGGTATCCATGCTATTACCACCCTTTGGTGTATTGCTTACAAAATGGGTATCGATGGAAGCAGCTTCAGAAAACCCTATTGTGATAATCTTCCTTATACTCGGAAGTGCACTCACTACAGTTTATTACGCTAAGTGGCTTGGAACAATCATGTCATCGACTATGGATAAAAATGAAGTTCACCACAAAAAGCCGGAAACATATTTCTCACTGTCCTTCCTTGGGTTATCCATTGTAGTTACAAGTATTCTCGTATTCCAAATATACGACTACTTCGTCAGACCCCAGGTCGAAATTCTGCTCAATGCCGCACCTAATGTTTCAGGACAGGCTGGTATAATTGCCTCTGAAATTGGGGAATTTGCTTACGCAGCAATATTCGCAGTGATTGCTCTGGCTATTATATTATATTTAGCTACCAAAAGTATGTTCACTCCTCGTAAGGCTGATTATTATATGTGTGGGGAGAACAACATGGAAAGGGACAAATTAATGTTCAGAAATGGACTTTGCAGCTACGATAAAAGTAACGTCTCTAACATATATCTTCAAAATACTTTTGGAGAAAGTAAACTTACAACAATAGGATATGCAATTTCCATAATTCTTATTGTAATTACATTAGCAGGAGGGGTACTATAATGGATATGAACAGTGTTTTAACAGTTGTTCTTGTATTAATTGGTGCTCCTATTATAGGCTGTTTAGCGTCAGGAATTGACAGGAGAATTACTGCAAGACTGCAGGGAAGAGTTGGTCCGCCTATTTTACAGCCATACTATGATGTCAGGAAGCTTCTCAGTAAAGACAACATGATTGTAAACGAGTCTCAAAACTTTTACGTAGTAGTATACCTGATATTTATAATACTGAGCCTCTTGATGCTAGTATTTAAGGCAGATATACTGATGATAGTATTTGTATACACAGTAGCTTCAATAGCTCTCATTGTAGGAGGAATGAGCACTGGCTCTCCATTTGCCAGAGTAGGAAGTTCAAGGGAAATCATGGCTATACTGTCTTATGAACCAGTATTGCTCTTATATGCTCTTGCAATATACCTGCTTACCGGCACCTTTAAATTATCCGCAGTGTTAGATGCATCGACCCCTGTACTGATGTATACGCCTCTTATATTCATAGCAATGTTAGTTGTTCTGAATATAAAACTGAAAAAATCACCATTTGACTATTCAACCTCTCACCATGCTCACCAGGAGCTGGTTAAAGGGATGCTTACCGAATATTCAGGACCAGGGTTTGCAATCATTGAGATTGCGCACTTCTATGAATATGTATTTTTAACAGGACTCATTTTCTTATTCTGGGCAGCAAACCCATTGATAGGTGCACTCATAGCTATCGTTGCTTACTTGCTAGTGATTGTTATAGACAACATTACTGCAAGGGTATACTGGCAATGGATGCTCAAATTAAGCTGGACATTCCTGTTAGCAATTTCCATTGTGAACATAGCATTCCTGTACTTTAGCGGAGTAAAAATAGTGTGAAAGAGGGCTATTTATGAGTTTAGCAAAATCACCATGGATCATACATGTAAACTGTAACAGTTGCAATGGCTGTGACATTGAGTTAGTAGCCTGCCTCACTCCTTTATATGACGCTGAAAGATTTGGTCTTTTAAATATTGGTACTCCAAAACAAGCTGATATAATGGTAGTTACAGGCTCGGTAAATTATAAAAACGTCAATGTGTTAAAAAATATTTATAACCAGATCCCGGACCCGAAAGTCGTTTTAGCTGTAGGTGCCTGTGCATCTACAGGCGGGATATTCCACGATTGCTATAATGTGGTAGGTGGTGCGGACCAGATCATACCCGTAGATGCATATGTCCCTGGATGCACCCCAAGGCCTGAAGCCATAATTGACGGCGTAGTAGCAGCACTCTCAATACTTGAAAATAAGAAGAAAGGGAATATCCGAGGAAAAGAAGTAAAGTTGACAGGAAAGGAGGTGCCATCGAATGCTTGAGAATACAATAGAGGCCACAGAAATTAAAAGCAGTGAAGAGCTGCTAAAAGCCGTTGAAGGTCTAAAAAATGATGGCTACCGATATTCCACTATGATGTGCCAGAAAGAAAACGAAGGTCACGATCTAATATATATCTTTGAAAAAGATAATAAATTAAAAAATTTAAGGTACTTTGTGAAACCAGGTGAGAAACCCAAGAGTGTATCAGGAATTTATCTTTGTGCACTTTTGATCGAGAATGAGTACCAGGATCTATTTGGATTGACTTTCGAAGGTTTAGCAATAGACTATAAGGGCCACCTTTACTTAACGCCAAACAGTCCGAAAGCTCCCTTAGCTTAAAGCAATTTGAGAGGAGAATTACATGACAACCATAATACCGTTTGGTCCTCAGCATCCCGTTTTACCCGAACCAATAGCATTAAAACTTGAAATAGATGATGATGTTATAGTAGGAGTACTTCCATCGCTGGGCTACGTGCACAGAGGGCTTGAAACATTCGTAAACACAAAGGACTATAATCAAACAACATATATTTGTGAGAGAATCTGTGGTATATGCAGTGCCCTTCATGGTATAACTTATACGAGAGCAGTCGAGAAGTTATTCGATGTCGAAATCCCTGAAAGAGCACAGTATATTAGAGTGATAGTAGGTGAACTCAACAGACTTCATAGTCACATTCTCTGGCTTGGCTTGTTTGCCGATGGTTTTGGATTTGAAAGTCTCTTTTATGAGTGCTGGAAGTACAGAGAAGGGGTATATGATGTACTGGAGAGAATTACCGGAAATAGGGTTATACACTCAATTTCCAAAGTCGGAGGAGTCACTACAGATTTGACTAAAGAGTATATTGATATTACCCTGAAAATGCTCGACACACTGGAACCTCAAATACAAAACATTGAAAAGGTGTTTGTAAACAATTACACTGTTAAGAAAAGACTTGTAGGATTAGCTACAATGTCAAAACAACTCGCATATGAGGCTGGAACTGCTGGCCCTACACTTAGAGGAAGTGGGAACGCCATTGATGTAAGAAATACATCAGACTGGGATATCTATAAGGATCTTGGTTTTAAGACATGCGTCGAAGATGGTGGAGATTGTTACGCCAGAACTAAAGTAAGAATCAATGAGTTATATGAGTCTATTAAGTTGATAAGGAATGCGATCTCCAAGCTGCCGAATGGTGAAATTGCAACACCTGTAAAGGGCACTCCTACCGGTGAAGCAATTATGCGAACAGAACAGCCCAGAGGTGAAGTAGTATATTATGTGAAAGGTAACGGTACTAGAAAACTGGAGAGGCTTAAAATAAGGACTCCTACCTTTGCAAATATACCTTCGTTGTTGCTGACGCTTCCGGGCGCAAAACTCGCTGATGTCCCTATAATTGTACTTACGATAGATCCCTGCATCAGCTGCACTGAGAGATAAAAAGAAGGGTGATTAATATGGGCATGTTAAACCTTGTTCTGTCAAACATTTCTCGTAAACCTGCTACCAGACTTTACCCCTTCGAGATAAGGGAACCTTTTAAAGAGTTTAAAGGAAGGCTCGTTTTCGATCCTGAAAACTGTATTCTCTGCGGGATATGTCAAAAGAAGTGTCCTGCAGATGCAATATCAGTTACTAAGGCCGATAAAACGTGGGAGCTTAATGTATTCAGGTGCATTATGTGCACTGAGTGCGTTAATGGCTGCCCGAAGGAGTGTTTATCAGTTTCTAACGAAAGACCAAAAACCGGTGCGAAAGAAACTATTAAGGTAGTGGTTCCGATAGTAGAAAAACCAAAAGCAAATACTCCTAAAGCAGAATCTTCAAAAGCAGCGTCGTCAAAATAAGAATTTCAATTTAAATTTTTTCTTTTTTATTTTGACTCTGCTTTTCTTTTTTTCATGTACGGCTTAAATGCAGTATTAGCTGGGCGTTCCTGAATATAAAAAGTTTAATTTAAGGATTTTTTCTTTTGATAGTTCCTTTGTTAAAAGTGGCCTCAAGTTATGTGAATGGAATCAGTTTCAGGCCAAATAACAATATGAATACTGCGACGAAATTTCTGAATTTTTCCTGGGGTATTTTTTTTGATCCCTTTTCTACTGTTAATGACGGTTTAATTTTCCCCACTTTGGTCGGTTTAAATTTCCCCACCTTCAGATATAAATTTTATTCAATTTATCATAAATTCACTTAAAATTACCTATAGTGTCTCATCAATTTAAATTTGGTATATTTTTTATACTTTAAATGATATATCACTTTTCATGGTGCTAATCAAACTTAAAGATGATGAGGAGCAATACCTCCAGGACTTTGTCAAAAAGGGAGAGAAAAATGCTCGAGAACTGACAAGAGCACGAATTCTCTTACTTGCAAACAAGAAAAAAAAGAATGTAGAAATCGCTGAAATACTGAATGTTGGCAGGAATACTGTTGGGAGAATCAAGAAGAGATATCTGGAGGAAGGTCTTCAAAGCGCTCTCGAGGATAAACCAAGAACTGGTCAACCCATAAAATATACAGAAACGCACATTGCAGAAATCATAGCTCAAGCATGTAGCAAACCTCCTGAGGGAAGAAAAAAGTGGACACTTGCACTGCTTACTGAAGAATTGAAGAAGAAAGAAGGGTTTGAAACTGTAAACAAAGAGAGTATAAGGCTTATTCTAAAAAAAGCAAAACTAAACCTTGGTTAAATTCGAAGGCGAAAACTATCCATGTGGTCATGGACAATCTCAACACTCACAAAGAAAAATCGCTTGAAGAAGCTTTCGGAAAATAAGAAGCAGAAAAGATTTTAAAAAACCTAGAGTTCCATTATACTCTCAAACATGCGAGTAGCTTGAATGCAGCAGAAATAGAGATCAATGTAATGGATACAGAATGTACAGGAAGAAGGATTGCTGACATAGAGACTTTGGTTCATGAACTAGGCGCGTGGAACAAAAAATTCTTCTCTGTTACGGTCTAACAGTTCAAGAGTTCTATAAAGAACTCTTTCATGAAACCTTTTAAGATTTAAGATATCCAGAATCTCTTTTGATTTAGCCATCTGCCAGCTTCTTTGATACTGAGATTCTCAGTCAATTTGTATCTTAACAAAGCAATTATTAAACTATTGAGGTCAAGACCCTTGCTTTTATCTTTGCCAAAAATATCACAGAAATTAATTTTTTCATAAAAGAATTGGACGGCAAGAATAGATTCGATAAAACTACATCTTGTTAGGAATTGCAGGGAAAGCTCTTTGTTTTGTGATGTCCATAGAGCCGGATAATACAAAACAAAGAGCACTTATATGTGTCTTGCTGTCAAAATCAGGATTTAATATAAGAAGTTACATTAATATATTTAATTAATTATTGAGGGACTTAAATGAAAAAATTAGCCATCTTAATGGCGGGCATGCTAATATTTATAGCTGGTTCGGGTATAGGTACTGCAACTGATATTATTGTCGAGCCCGGAAACTCGATACAGAATGCAGTAAATAGCGCAAGCTCGGGAGATCTAATTGTCGTAAAACCCGGAACCTATAATGAAAATATAAGAATCATTACACAAAACCTGATGATCAGGTCGGAATCAGCTAACCCTCAAGATACCGTGATCACTGCAAAGGACCTGAAAACGAATGTTATCACCCTTGAACAGGCAAATAATATCTCAATTAGCGGATTTAAGATTACAGGGTCTGAAGGCGGCTATTCGGGAGTCTATCTGCTTAGATGCAGTAACTGCACAATCACCAATAATGACCTTTCGGACAATTATCAAGGGGTACATTTGAGCTACTCGGACTATAACAGGATTCTCAATAACATCATTCTTGGAAAGTTTAAGGGAATTTATTTGCAGGATTCAAACTATAACACCTTATCCGGTAACAGGGCAAATTCGAGTGCTCCATATGGAATTCATCTCTTGCGTTCTCAGTGGAATATACTTTCAAACAATATTGCAAATTCAAACAATCACGGTATTGTGCTGGAGAACGCAAGCTACAACAACCTGAGCGGAAACACTGTAAATTCAAACAGCAGATATGGCTTCTATCTGACAAACTCCGGCAACTGCGAACTTACCGACAACACTGTAAGCAGTAACGATAGAGGCATTTACCTGATAAGATCAAGCTCAAACAAAATTTTGGGTAATAATGTCTCGGAAAATATTAACTACGGGATTTTAGCCTCGTATTCAAACCATAATAATATCTCCGGAAATACGGCCAATAAAACATCCAGTGGCATTAGTCTTGATTCCTCTGATGGAAATATAGTCTCAGGCAATACTATTGCTTTAAACAGTGTCTCTGGCTTATTCATATGCGCCGGAAGCGATAGAAACCATGTTTTCAACAACTACATGAATAATAAACTTAATGCAGATATCAACAACACAAAAAATAGCTGGAACATGACAAGAACTGCCGGGAAGAATATTATAGGAGGGGCCTATATCGGAGGCAATTTCTGGGCAACTCCAGCAGGAACGGGATTTTCCCAGACAGCACAGGACGTTAATGGAGACGGCATTGCAGACAACGAATATGTCGGAAAGAACTTTGTTGACTATCTGCCCCTTGTATCAGCACCCACAGCACAAGAAATTCTTCCTCTTGCAAATTTCACAACGAATGTTAGCAGTGGGAATGCGCCTCTTGCTGTCCAGTTTACAGACACCTCTCAGTATGCAACAGGATGGGGGTGGGATTTTGATAATGACGGTAGAGTAGATTCCAGCATTCAGAACCCGGTACATGTGTATGCAGCTGCGGGAACCTATACAGTCAGCCTGACTGCAAGCAATGAAAACGGTATGAATTCGAAGTTTATGACAATAACCGCTAATGCTCCCTCAACACCAGTGATCCCGACTGCAGATTTCATCACTAACATTAAAAGCGGTTATGCACCTCTTACCGTCCAGTTTACGGATAATTCACAAAATGCAGTTTCATGGAGCTGGGACTTTGACAATGACGGAATTTCTGACTCAGGTCTTCAAAACCCTGTTCATGTATACGAAATTCCTGGAACATATACAGTTAATCTGATTGCAGGCAATCCGAACGGAACAACTTCAAAAACTGCTACAATAACCGTACTGAAAGCAGAAAACGTAAACAACGGTCTTCCTGTTGCAGACTTTAGCATGAATGTCTCTGAAGGCTATGCTCCTCTGTACGTCTTTTATACTGACCTTTCTCAAAACGCGGCCGTAACAGGCTGGGACTTTGATAACGATGGTGTAGCTGAAGTAAGCTCCTCTACAATAGTTTACGTATATCAATCTTCAGGAACTTATACTGTAAACCTTATTGCGACCAATGGGAACGGCACAGCTTCAAAAACCGCTACAGTAAATGTGCTGAAAGAAAGCAACTCAGGAGATGACAGCAGTGGAGGAAGCGGAAGAAGCAGTAGAGGGAGTAGCAGCGGCAGCAGTGGAGGAAGCAGCGGCGGTTCCCCTGAGCCTGCAAGGAATGTTGAGGTAAAGGAGCTTTCACAGGTCTTCATTACAAACGGAAATGCTGTAAAATTTGATTTCATAAAGAATGCGACCTGCGTTGTAAATCTGAGTTTTGATGCAAAGAAGACCGCTGGTAAAACAACAACCATTATCGAGCAGCTGAAAAATAAATCCTCACTGGTTTCCGAACCGCCTGCTGGAGAGGTCTACAGGTACTTCAATGTCTGGGTTGGAAACAGTGGGTTTGCGACTTCAAAGAATATAGAAAAACCTACAATCTGTTTTAAGGTTGAAAAGTCCTGGCTTCAGGATAAAAAGATAGATCAGTCTTCTATTGCTCTGAACAGGTATAGCGATAAGAAATGGGAACTGTTTCCAGTCAGCCTCTTAAAGGAAGATAGTAAGTATCTGTACTTCACAGCTGATGTTCCTGGATATACTTTCTTTGCAGTAACAGGAAATATAGATGAACCCTCTGAAGAAAATACAACTGAAATAAAATCCGAAAATAAAACTGCTTTAGTTGAGGAGAATGGCTTGGAAAAAACAGGATCTCAGGTTAAAAATGAACCAGGACAGGCAGAAAATGTGAAATCTCCGGGGCCTGGAACGGCTTTTGGAGCAGTCTGCATGATTGTGGTTTTCCTGTACATCAGAAAAAAAACAGCTAAATGAGATCACATAAGTAAAGTTAAAAACTCAGGCTACTTATAATGGGTGAAGGGAATGAAGCTTCACCTTATTTTATTTTTGCTATTGGGGTGAGTCATTAATCATTAAGGAGAAAATCTCACTCTGAAAAATAACTAATCATCATCAAGTACAATTGCCCATATGGAGGGACCTTAATGAAGCCCTGGGAAGCCTTTGAAAGATATGCGGAAGAGTACGATGCCTGGTATGAGAAATACAAACCTGCATATGAATCCGAGCTTCTTGCCCTGAAAACCTTCGTCCCTGAAGATCCGGGAAAACTTAAAACCCTTGAGGTAGGGGCTGGAACAGGCAGGTTTGCGGCTTCTCTCGGGCTTGGGTATGGGCTTGAACCTGCAAAGGCAATGGCAGATATTGCAGAAAAAAGGGGCATTCAAATGGTACTCGGTGTTGCCGAGTCCCTTCCTTTCAAAAGACAGAGTTTTGATCTTGTTTTGATCGTAGCTGCATTATCTCTTTTTAAAAATCCGGTGCATGCACTCTTTGAGGCTGCATCTGTCCTTAAGCCGGGTGGAAAAATCGTTATAGGTATACTTGACAGAGACAGCCTGCATGGTGATTTTTATGAGTCAAGGAAAAAAGAAGGCAGGTTTTCTTCCGGAGCTAAATTTCTTTCAACTGCAGAAGTGTCATGCTGGCTTACAAATCTCGGATTCGAAGAAATTAAAGTCTGCCAGACACTTTATATGCAGCCTGAAAAAATAGAACGCATAGAGCTTCCACAAAAAGGGTCCGGGATAGGAAGTTTTGCTGTGATCTCAGCTAGGAAACAATGAATAACAGGCTGTCTCAAAACTCAAAGCATTTCTACAATTGATAATGAGATACCTTAACTTTAAAAACAAACCCATTTAAAATAGAGAAATTTAGACGTAAATTAACCTTGTAGTGGAAAAAATTGACATTATTGTAGAATTAGCTTTATTTTTGTGACATCCTGTCAAGTTCTATTTTGATCCTCTTTTTTGTCCCATGGCATGTCCGGGCATCTTAAAGAATGATTATCCTACCTACATTCGGCAGGTCGACATTAAAAATTAGAACATTTTTCTTGATCTCGTTTTAGGAATCCCCTAGTGTCGCGTCAGCATTAAGATATCGTATGTTATTGATTACAACGATTCAAAATCATATAATCCTTGATGACTGACACGACACTAGCTAGAGATGAGATTGAAAGTTGCTTAACATGTGGCTCCACTATCAGCACATATATAAATACTGGGTCATTTTTTCATAAAAGTTTAGTATGAGATATTATTAATTGATCATATGTAAACCTAAAAGTTACGTACAAATACTATGTATTATTTCAA
>JASGVX010000044.1 GCA_030054735.1 Methanobacteriota archaeon
GGAGGTATAAAATCAAACATTGAAAAGGGAGCTGAACAGGAAAAGAATGCAAGCGCGCCTGGATTTGAATTAATTTATTGTATAGTCTGGATGATTGCGATATTCCTGTATAAAAAGAAGTAAAAAAAGATAAGCAGATAAAAAGATTAAAATAAGCTCTTTCAGAAAAAATTAGATGAAGGCTTAAACCTTCATCTAATTTCAACAGTTCACTAAAATGTCGGAAAGATCGCCAGAGAAACTGGCTGATGTTCTTATATTTATCCGTGAATTAGAAGGCTCTCCCGGATAAATGGAAATATTTCTCAGATCGGCAGATCCGTTTCAAAACCGATCTTTTTCTTTTACTCTCTCGAGTTTCAGCCTTCAATTTTCTTTTTAACCGCTGCAGCGGTGTTTTCCGGAGAACCAGTTTCCCAGAGTTTCCTGATTTTTACACTCCTGAGGGCTGGCATTAAAGCATCTATTTTTTCCTGCACGGCTGCAAGCGCCTCTTCATCAGTACAGGGAGGTTCTATGCCCATAAACTTCTGGGCTTTTAGTGTTTCCGTTTCTCTAAAGACTGCGCGGTCTACCCCATTCCTGACACCGGTTTTCAGGGAATCAATTGCATCTTTCCACTGGGCAGCCCAGGGAGTATCAGGAATATCGGTGTGGTGGACATCGGTTCTTTCCACCTTTATGGCTGCAAGGTGGCAGGCTTTCACGCAGGCCCCACAGTACATGCAGAAATCTTCGGCAAAAGCTATCTTTCGCGGATCTTCAGGGTCTGTAGGAACGTACCAGAGTTCCGATGGACAGACATTAAAACAGCCGCGACATCCCTGTGGGTCACATTCTTTCAAATTGACCTCAACAAGGCTCAGTTTTCCTTCCATGGGCTTTTGCAGGTCAACAGCTTCATAAGGGCAGACAGCCTTGCATCGGGCACACTGCGTACATTTAAGTTCATCAACCTTTATTTTTCCTTCCACTTTCGGAGCTTCGCAGGGACGTTCTCCTTTAACCTTTATTGCTTCTTCAGGGCATATGTCCTGGCAGAGTACACAGTAGTCGCATCTGTCCGTATCAACAAGGATCTGCTCAAAAGGTACAGGGTTATCAGGGGTGGGCTCGCGTTCAAGCAGGATGACTGCGTCACAGAACTTAGCACAAATCCCACAGAAGTTGCATTTCTCAGTATCAATTTCGATTTCACCTTCCACGCCTTCTTTAAAGGGAGCAATCTCTTCTTTTTTCGGGAAGGTGAACTCGACCTCTATTGCATCCTGGGGGCAGGCTCCTTCGCAGAGGACACAGGGCAGGCATTTTTCGTTAATGTTTACATAAGTATTGTACTTTGGATACTGTTTTTCGTCAGGGACTTCTCCAACAGCTTCAAAGGAAATTGCATGCATCGGACAGAAATTTGAACACATCCTGCAAAAAGTGCATTTCTCAAGGTCCATCATTACAGCAGGGGCATCAAGCCCGGTTGCAATCTCATGCAGAGGACCCATTTCAAGGGCTTTTGTAGGACAGATTTCTGCACAGATCCCACAACCGTTACAGCGCTTGTAATCATAGTCTAGAATCTTGATAGATTTCTCGGTTGCCTGCGTATAAAGGAAATGCGTCCCCTGCAGGTCCATACTGGTTGTAACCGTGATTTTTTCCTGGTTCTCAGCTTCGCTGCCTTCGGGAACTGCGGCTTCCAGTTCTTCTATTCCCAGGTCTTCAGGTTCAGGCATACAGACTTTGTTTTTGAGTTCTTCGCTTTCTCCGGCTCCACAGCACCCGTTGCATACGTGAGCCTCCTGATCCGGGCATTTTTCAGGGTATTCCCCGGAATATTCGGTATTTTTCTCGCTCACTGTGCCACCTCCTTAACTCCGGTTCCAGTGCACTCCTGCTTAAATTCGCTACCAATAGGTCCTATTTCTTCAAGTTCCTTTACGAACTCAGTAATTGTATTAGAGAAGCGTTCTCCTTCGGCAGCCGAGATCCAGAGGGTCTTGAGCCTTTTAGGGTCGAGACCTATTTCCTTTATTATTTCTTTTAAGACATCCATGCGCTTTTTTGCATTAAAGTTTCCGTGGATATAATGGCATTCATCCATCCTACAGCCTGCAACAAGCACGCCGTCAGCCCCGCCTTTCAGTGCTTCAAGCACAAATTCCGGGTTTACCCTTGCAGAGCACATGGTACGTATGACCCTGATGTTTGTTGGGTAATGTATCCTTGACATCCCTGTCAGGTCTGCACATGCATAACTGCACCAGTTGCAGAGGAAAGCCACAACAAAGGGGCTCTGGGACTTATGAGCGGTTGCAGCCCTGACCTGCGCAAGGATCTGCTCATTTTCAAAGTTCCGCATCTGGATTGCCCCCACAGGGCATGCGGCACTGCAGTCCCCGCAGCCGTAACACGAGACTTCGTCAACAACAGCCTTTTTATCAACAATGCTTATCTTTCCGAACTTGCAGACTTCAACACATGTCCTGCAGCCTATACACTTATCCGTGTCAATATGGGCACCCATAGGGTCGGCTTCAAGTTCCCCGGTCCCGAGTAGCTGCATAACTTTGGAGGCGCAGGCACTGCCCTGGGCTATGGAAACCTGGATTTCTTTGGGACCCGAGGCGCAGCCTGCAAGGAAGACCCCACTTACCGGCGCATCAACAGGGCGCATTTTCGGGTGTGCACTTGCAAAGAAGCGGTCAGGGCGCCTGGCAAGGTTAAGCATCCTGCCTATTCCTTCTGCAGCTTTGCTTGGCTCATATCCAGTGGAAAGCACGACAAGGTCGTGCGCTTCTTCTTCAACTCTGGACTCAAGAGTATTTTCGTAACGGACAACAGGTCTCCCGTCGTCTCCGGCGTAGACCTCGGCAACTTTTCCACGGATGAAGTCAACGCCCATCCCCTGTGTCCTTGCATAATATTCTTCATACATTTCCCCTGCAGCCCTTATGTCGATATAGTGGATTGTAATGTCGGTGTCAGGGTAGCGTTCCTTGATCATCTGGGAATTTTTAAGGGCTGCCATGCAGCAGACCCTTGAGCAGTGCTCGTTCCCTACAGTTTTGTCCCTTGAACCTACACACTGGATAAATGCAACGCTTTCTGGAGGCTTGCCTGTTGAAGGTACAAGGACTCTTCCACCAGTGGGGCCTGCGGAGTTAAGCATCCTTTCAAGCTGCATATTGCTTATGACATCAGGATACTTTCCAAACCCGTATTCCTTTTTTCTGGAGGCGTCAAAGAGCTGGTAGCCTGTTGAAACGATTACAGCTCCTGCTTCAAATTCTATTTCTTCAGGTCTTTGTTCGTAGTCTACAGCCTCTGCAGGACATGCCAGCTTGCAGAGGCCACAGCCCACACAGTGGTCAGGGTCTATAAGCACGACCTGAGGGACGGACTGTGGTATTGGCATATAGATAGCCTTTGTTTTTCCAATCCCGTAGTTCATTGGGTTTTCGATTTCAACAGGGCAGACCTCGGAGCAGAGGTCAGCGCAGCCTTTGCATTTGTCTTCAAGAACGAACCTGGGCTTGCGTTTGACTTTAACATGGAATTTCCCGACAGACCCGGAAATGTCTGTAATCTCAGAATATGTATAAAGAGTGATGTTCGGGTGGTTCTGTACTTCCGTCATTTTGGGGGCAAGCACACAGATAGAGCAGTCGTTAGTCGGGAATACCTCGTTCATAAGAGCCATTTTACCCCCGATTGTAGATTCCCTTTCTACCATGGTTACGGGAAAGCCGGCTTCTGCAAGGTTTAAGGCGGCTTCGATACCTGCAACTCCTCCGCCTATGATAAGGACGTTTCTGCTGGCTTTTGAGCTTGTTGAACTCAGTTCTCTGAGGAAACGGGCTTTTGCAACTCCCATCCTTATCAGGTCAAAAGCCTTCTGGGTCGCCATCTGGGGGTCATCGGCATGTACCCAGGAACACTGCTCCCTTATGTTTACCATTTCCATAAGGTAAGGGTTGAGGTCGGCTTTTTCCATGACATGCCTGAATGTTTTTTCGTGCAGCCTTGGGGAACAGGCAACTACTGCGACCCTGTCGATTTTATAATCCTTTATGTCCTTGATGATGCCTTCCTGTCCGGAATCGGAACACAGAAACTGTACTTCCCGGGCAAGCACCACATCTTCCAGTTCACTTGCCATTTTTTCGAGTGCTGAAACATCAATTACTCCTGCAATATTCAGTCCGCAATGGCAAATGTAGACTCCGATTCGCATGCTTGTTTACTCCTTATTTGTAAGTTAAACTTCCAAAGTAATGACATGAATGATTTTCTGCATTAATTACACCTGTGCAGAAAAGACAAGATACTGCATAGCTCTAAATTCTTACACGGCCTGGAAATGCTTTCCTTCTATCTTTCCAGAAACTGTGGATTTTGTGTTTATAAATCTCAATATAAATTTTCTCTCAAACAGGATAAATATGTAGCCGTTTTGTGCAAAACCAAAACCTTTATTTGTGAAAGTTTTCGAAACCCCTGTCCTGTGCCTTATAACAGAGAACTTATAACAGAGAATTAAGAAGCAGTAAAGAAGCAGAAGGTTTTTTAGAAATCTTTCCCAGAACTTTTCCGGATAATTTTCAGACATATATAACACATAATTTATATATTATACATTCTATACATTCTGTCTATTATAATTCTATCTATATTAACTTTCTGATTCCTGTTAAAAGTTTTGTTTAAGTTGCCTGGAGAGGATCTGGCTAATCTGATCGCAGGTAATATCAAATATGCTGTCAATTGATAAAGGGATCTTAGCCAGGAAGATCAGTCCATGAAGACAAACAAGACTCAGCAGGCTATCCAGCTTCAGGTTAATCAGATCCTGAATTTGTTCTGATAAAACTGACAGGGGAAATAAGGTCTCATTGCTATATTTATGTTTTCAGTGCACAATAGTAAAGCTTCTGATCTGATGTTCTTCTCGATGCTCTGTGGCTAAAACCTAATTATTCAGGCCGTCTCAAAACTAAAGTTAATTCTACAATTGTGTCAATTTTTTCTACTATAAGGTTAATTCACATCTAAATTTCTCTGTTTTAAGTGGTCATGTTTTTAAGTTAACGGTTCTCATTATCCAATTGTAGAAATGGTTTGAGTTTTGAGACAGCTTGTATTATGCTCACCAATTAATTTATAGTTTGAGAACTTAATGCGTAATCGATCAATCAGTGCAGAATTATGTAAATAATTTGTTGTTATACAAGCGGGAATTTCCTGTAAGCAGAGGTTTGAAATGATCTTAAGAAACCTTAAAGGACTTAATCCTGACTTAATGGACTTAATCCTGACTTAATGGACTTAATCCTGAGCAATCGTGGGAAACAATTCTGATTCTCTAATTAAATTTCTATGTACAAAATCTCATAAATTACCAGTATCACTATGACAAAAAAGGAGGGAACTCTACATGAGCGGACATGATGAATTAAAAGAGAAGATTTATGAATGGACAAAAAAATACGCAGCCAGGACAGGCTACAGGCTTAATCCGGACAAAGAAGCCCTTGACTATGTCCTTGATGGTCTTGCTTCAAGGGTAGAAAAGTTCGGGAGGCGTTATTGCCCCTGCAGGATAGTAACCGGGGATGAGAAAGAGGATAAAAAGATAGTTTGCCCCTGTATCTATCACAAAGATGAAATTGAAAAAGACGGAAACTGCCACTGTGAACTTTTCTTTAAGCCTTCCTGATCCAACATGTTCTGCAATGCCTGCTCAGTAAGCAGGCTTCGAATTTGCTGAAGGCAGGAGAGGACAATAGTTTAATATTTTTGCCCTCTTCAAGCCACTTTAGGAATGGTGGAAATTTAATTTCAAACACTTATACCCCAAATTGTTATTAATGATATTGGGAAGTGCAATTATAGAGCCATTAGCAAAGTGAAAACTTGAAGTCATATTTCAACTATTCCTTAGTCTTTTCGTCCACGTAAAGGTATCGTCTTTTAACCTGTAAAAAGCCAGTACCTTATTATGAGAAACCGGCTTTCAGGAGACTATTAAACACCATAAATTGAAATTAACATTGAGAATTAAAAAGCAATAGTTTAAGTGGATTACATTCATTTCTTTAACTGAACATATTTATATCATATTTCAAATATTGTATTTCAGTGCTCTTAAGCACTTAATATTCTTAAACAGTGATTTCTTCAAACTGGACATTCTCCAGCAGGAATTCTTCGGTCAATACTACCTGGCCTGTATAAACATTACCTGACCTTTATGAACATTACATGATCTGTAAAGATATTACTTACCTATAGGCATTAACCTGCCCTCTCTTTAATTAACTTTATTAAATTAATTAATCTATTATATATTTGACTAATTTGACTAAAGGGTGACCTGGAATGACAAATGCAATGGAACTTTATCAGTTGCTCCCAAAGACGAACTGCAAAAAATGTGGGAAAGCCTCATGTATGGCGTTTGCAGTTGCCCTTATGGCCCGTGAGCTGACACCTGAGGACTGTCCTCCTCTAAAAGAGGAGCCCAAATATAAAGAAAGTTATGAAAAAATTAATGAACTCTTCAAGCCTGCTGAAGGAGCAACCGAAACAGGACTCATAGTGCATGAGGACCTCTGTTTTGGTTGTGGAAACTGTGTTGTTGCCTGCCCTCCTAATGTAGCAAATGATCCTTACGGAGTAGGTTCGGGAAATGCCCCCAGAAATGTTGGTAAGCTGGTTCTGACCGTCCAGGACGGAATTGTCAGAGCCCAGAACCTGGTGGAGTGCCGCAGATTCGGGAAAAATAAGATCCTCTGCAACGCCTGTATAGTGACCTGCCCTGTAGAGGCAATCGAGTTTGTGTGAGGCGAGAGGATGGAAAAAAACTATTACGTATGTACAGGCTGCGGAATGCTTTGCGATGATATAGAAGTCGAGTCTGAAAAAAACATAATAAATAAAGTCTACACCGCCTGCAGGATAGGCGTAGCCCATATGAAAGACGGAAAGGAAAGTGCAGTATTTCGTGTTGACAACAAGCCGGTAGACGAAGCAACTGCTATTAGCGAGGCTGTAGCTATCCTGAAGAATGCAAAAAACCCTCTGATTTTCGGGCTTGGGACTTGCAGCGATGAAACCCAGGAACTTGCAATCGAGCTTGCAAGGAAAACCAGTGCAAATCTTGATGATACTTCTTCATATTGCCTGGGGAAGGTGATTGAAGCTCTTCTTAATAATAAATTTAAAGCCTGTACCCTTGATGATGTGAGAAACAAAGCCGATGTTTCTATTTTCTGGGGGTCGGACCCTTCGGACTCTCACCCGCGCCACCTTTCGAAACACTCATATTTCCCCAGAGGGACAGAAAAACAGCGTGGATGGGAAGAAGAGAGGACTGCAATCGCAATAGATGTCCGGAAGTCCCATACCGCAAAGATCTGCGGGAACTATTTCTTCCAGATCCCTCCAGGAGGGGACAAAGAGTTCATTGATGCCTTAATTGCAGCGCTTGCCGGAAAACTCCCAAAAACATCTTATAACTTCCCTCCTAAAAGAATTCTTGAACTGGCAAATATCCTTAAAGGGGCAAAGTTCGGTGTAATCTTTGTGGGCCTCGGCCTTATTTATTCCCTGGAAGACCTCGAGCCTCTTATCCAGCTCATGAATGCCCTGAACGAAAAATCAAATTTCCACCTCGTGCCTATGGTAGTACACTATAACATGCGGGGTTTTAATGAAAACCTCTTTAAGGAAACAGGATACGTAAACAGCGTAAAGTTTGAAGACGGAACTGTAAAACACGGGCCCGAATATTCAATAGTTGAATCCCTCAAAGCAAAAACCGTTGATGCAGCCCTTATCATCGGTTCAGATCCTCTTTCAAGCCTTCCCAGGTCTATATCAAAGAACCTGCTTGAAATTCCAACGATCGTAATCGACCCGTGTGAAACCCTGATTTCTAAAAAAGCAAAAGTCTATATTAGTACCGCAATCAGCGGGGTGGAGTCAGGAGGAAGTGCCACGCGTATGGATGGAGTGAAGGTTGATTTTAAACCTGTCATTGAGACTAAACGCCCTTCGGATGAAGCAGTTCTTAAAAAGATAATGGAGGCTCTCTAATGGATTTCACATCATTTCTAAAAGCCCCTGAAATAAATGTCAAGATTGTAACATACAGGGATATCTTCCAGGACAAAGCCATGATTGAAAACCGTTTTGGGGAAGAGTACAGGAATCTCTCTGCCGTGATAAAACTTGACCCCTCCGACTTCAAGCAGTTAAGCGTAAAAAAAGGCGATTCTGTCATTCTGAAAAATTCTTTCGGGACAGTTGTGGTCATAGCTGAGGAATCAGGATACGAGCCGTCTCACAAAGGCATTGCGTATATGCCCAGCAGCCCGTGGTCAAATATGCTTGTCTCGGATGAAACAGGAGGCACAGGAGTCCCAAGATTCAAAGATATCTCCGTGACCGTTGCCAGTGCGAAAGGACAAAAAGTGACAGAACTGGAGTCTTAAATGGCTCATAGGAATAAAAGAAGTTTTAAACATACCTGAAAAACGGAAAAGTATCTTTTTTTGTCTTTTTCTTTCTCCCTTTTTTGTTTTTTTAAATAACAAACGGATGAGAGTATGGATGCTGTACTCCTGAAATTTACCAGAGTAATGAAAAAAGGAACTGTTTTTTACCTTTTTGAAGGTTTTGAAAACGTAAAATCCAGATGGGAACTGCCCTGTGAGTATCTCTCAGGTCCTCATTTTGCAGCCTGGAACGGAATTTTACTTTACTCTGAAGGGAGTGCTGTGAAAACTTTACTTCCAGACAGTATAATCTCAGAAAATGAGTATATGGGACTGATGAAACTTATCGACCTCGGGAAAAAAAGGTTAAGTGAAATACAGAGTAAAAGGGAGATTTGACAGTATTCAGGATTGATTGAAATATAATTTCAAATTTTTCCTTCTGGAATCGCTCTATAATTCCATTTTCCAAAAAAATAATATAAATAGGACTTACGCACTTGAAATGTAAAATCAGACACATGCGGGCTTGTCAACGTTAGTCTGATTTATACGTTAAGTCTTTTCCGCTTATGGTTTTCAGTTCAACTGCGTAAGTCCTAATTCTATTTTCCCAAATAATCATATAAATCCTGAGTTCCCAAAATTTAAGCGCATAAATCTAATTTCACTAATCTACGTTGTCAGATGTTTGTTATTTTTAATTAGAACTTATTATTCATGCGCTTAAGTTTAAGCACATAACAAATATCAGAAGAACCTTATGCGCTTAAAAAGGCGGAAGTTAGGATAAATAGAGTTTAAGAACTTAAAAAAATAAATTATTTGGAAGTTGACGGCTTTTATCCCCCACCTGCCAGCCTTCGGCTTTCGAGGAAGGGGAATTCCCGCCTTAGAGTTAAATATTGACCAAAAAGAAGATTGCCGACCATCGGACAGAATTCAAAGGCAGTGAGGTAATGGTCAAAGCTGGGTTCATAGAAACCCGGCAGACCACTTAAACTATCTTAAAAATCTTAAAAATTGATTGAAAAATAGTTTTTTAATAATGTTTGACATTATTAATATCCTTAAAATATACAACTTTGTGACATATTTTTTCAATCAAATTTTTCTCATGACTTACAACCAGTACTCCAATGTTTCTCTCTTTTACTATATCTAAAACCATATTCCATATCTGGGCCTGAGTAATAGCATCCAGCATCGTTGTTATTTCATCGGCTATCAAATACCTGGTTTCAGGACCTAAAGCCCTTGCAAGAGAAAACCTTTGAAGTTCTCCACCTGAAAGTTCATTGGGCCACCTATTGAACCAGTTTTTTTTTATCCCGAACGAATCTAAAATATCCTGTGATATATTACTCCCTTCATTTAAAATATCTTTCATTTTCCATTTTGGATTTACAGACTTTTCCGGATGTTGAAAGACAAGTTGTACCGGGTTATATCCCTTTTTTGGGACTTCTTTTCCGTCTATACTCACCTTTCCCTGATAGTTATTTTCATAGCCAGCCAGTATTTTACAAAGGGTTGATTTCCCACTTCCACTGTCCCCAATCAAGCCCAGTACATCTCCGCGATCCAGTGATATACTGACATTATTTAAAATCAAATTATTTTTTTTATACCCGAAACTTATATTCTCACCCTTAAGAGACATTATTGCACCTCACCACTCCTCCGTTGATCTTTTTAATTTGAGGAATACCTTTAGAGCAAAGTTCATTCTTTTTATAACACCTTTCATAAAAGACACATCCATCAACCACTTCATCCTGCATTGGCTGATGCCCTTCAATTGCCTGGAATTTGTTCTGGGGAAGTGCATTCCAGAGTGCCTGGGTATATGGGTGTCTTAAATTCTCTCCATCATTTTTGAAGTCCTCTACATTGGCTACTTCCAAAACCGTACCTGCATAGAATACTGCTATTTTGTCGGATATCTTCAGTGCTGCCTCTATATCATGAGTTATAAGCATTACTGCAGAGCCTTTGTTTGCCATGTCTTTTAAGTAACTCAGGGTTTCATTCAGGGTTTTTTCATCCAGACCAGGGGTTGGCTCATCTACAATTATGAGCTTTGCAGGACTCATTACGGCCGTAGAGACCAGGACTCTTCTTGCCATGCCTCCTGATAACTCATGGGGGTACATCCTCTCAACTTCGGGTTTTAAATTGTATTGCTGGAAAATCTCTCTCTGAAGCTTTTTCATCAGGTCTTCTTTCCCTTTTTCAACAGCTCCAATTACCTGATTGGAAACTTTCATTAAAGGGTCCAGGTAGGTTACAGATTGCGGAACAAGAGCTATTTCCTTACCTCTTAAGTCTTCTTTATCCTTTTGAGTAAGTACCTGCCCATCATATTCTATCTTTCCATCTAATTTTGCGTTTGAAGGTAATATTCCCAAAATCGCATGGGTTAGAAGACTTTTACCGGACCCACTTGATCCTACCACAGCTAAAATCTCACCTCTATTGGCCTGTATACTCAAATTGCTGATCACTTTTAACTCAGTTTGCCTGAGTCCGGAAGTATATTGAATGAAAGAAAGGGAAAGATCCTCTACATTTAATAGAGCTTCAGCCTTCTCCTTTCCTTTAGCATTTATTTCAGTTTTGTTTCCCATACTTACACACTCTAACCAGGTTTTAAGTTGTCAAATTGTTTTCCGCCACACCCAGAGCAAATTTCTGCTGCGAAACCGATTCCCTTCAGGCAAAAAACCTTAAACGATAACCAGTGAAATTTACCCGTGTAATATTTACTCGTGAGCATTTTTCGGATCCATTAACTTTCCTAAGTTTTCTCCTATAAGGTCAAATGTCAGGACCACAATCAACAGGGATAACCCCGGGAAGAAGGCAAGCCACCAGTATCCTGCTGAGAGGTATCTCATGGACTCTGACAAAATTATACCAATTGCAGGCTCGTGGGGTGAAAGTCCAAAACCCAGGAATGTAACTGAAGCTTCGTGCAAAATGGCATGTGGGAACATCAAAATCGTACCGAGCAGAATCTGAGGAATTAAATGGGGAAGTATATGTTTTGTAGCTATCCACCACTTTGATTTGCCAAGATTTCTGGAAATATGGATGTAATCTTGGGTTTTTAGTTGCTTGATTTCTGCCCTTACAATCCTTGTCAGGCTTGTCCAGTGAGTTGATGCAACCCCAATAATAACTCCTTGTGCTCCTCCGCCCAGGCCTATGGAAATAAGGATTATTAATAGGAGGTGCGGAATTGAAAGAGTCAGGTCTACGAGCCAGGCTACAAATGAATCCGCGGCCTTCCCTGCACTTGAAAGTAAGCCTAAAATTACGGTAAGAACAGCACTTATAAGGGAAGCAAGAGCCCCAATTACTATACTTAAGCCCAGTCCTTTCAGCGTTCTTGTCAGCATATCCCTCCCCATCCAGTCAGTCCCGAATGGATGTTCAAGTGAAGGAGAAAGGTTTTTGGAGCCAAAATCCGTGGGTAAGGATTCGTTGTCTATAAAAAGGCTGGAAACTACTATTGCAAGCAATAAAAATGACGTTAAGCCTAGAATTAGAAGCGTTTTTTGCCTTAAATTCAGCCCCTTGAATAAGCTTCTATTAACGTTTACAGCAGCAGTACTCATGTTGTCGACTCCTGTTGTTTTATCCTTGGGTCTATGAATTGATAGATAATGTCAGCAATCATGTTTCCAACAAAGACAAATACTGTACTTATGAGAACTATTCCCAGAAGCAGTGGTACATCAGACTTTAAACCTGCTGATACTGTAGCCAGCCCGATTCCTTGATAGGAAAATACCTGTTCAACCAGGACCGTCCCTCCAAACAGCTCGCTGAAACTTAAAAACTGCAGGGTAATGGCAGGAAGGGCAACATTTCTGATTCCATGCCTTAATACCAGGTCCAGACCTTTTTCGCCTCTTGCTTTTGCAAATAACACATAGTCACTGGACATGACTTCAATTAATTTTTCCCTGGTGAACATTGCAATCTGTGCAACTCCAAGTACACTCAAAGTCAGTGCAGGGAGGATTAAATGCTCTAAGCGGTCAAAAAAAGTTACGTTCTCAGCCATAACCCCTATGGGTACGCTTAGGCCTATAGGGAACCAGCCCAGGTACACTGAGAATATCATCAGCAAAACCAGAGCCAGCCAGAATGTTGGAGTGGCAGCTAAAACATAACAGTAGGTTTTTATTACCCTGTCAAGCAAGGTCCCTTTATTCATTCCGGCCACTACTCCTAAAATAAAGCCCAAAATCCCTGAAATCAGCCATGAAGAGGCCATCAGAGCCAGAGAAGCTTTAAACCTTTCTTTTATCACATCAATTACAGGCATCCTGTAAATTAACGATACTCCAAAATCTCCTTTTAGGAGACTTCCGGCCCAGTTAAGGAATTTCTCCTGCGGAGGTGTGTTGACTCCCCAGTATTCCTCAAGTTTCTCTTTGTGCTCCGCACTCACTGCCATTTCTCCAAGATAAGCTCTGACTGGGTCTATAGGCGAGTACTGAACGAGCATGAAACTTACAAAGGAAACTACAAGCAAGAGGCTTATTAGCCGAAGAATTTTTTTCCCGATAAAGCCTGCTATTTTTTTCTTGTTTGACACATTACTTCCTCATACATGGTTATTATATAATAATTAAATTTTAAATTATATCTATGAATTATGAATAGTTAACTGAATTTTCATACCTGATGATTGAAACAGGCGTCTAAAAAGTATTTTTCATTTATTACTACCAGATCCTTGATTCAGGTAAAAAAGTTAAATGAGTAATATTTTCAATTTTTAACATATTACTCATGTGAAGTCGAACTGGATCAATCTATTCTTTTCCACTCATAGATATTTCCTAAAATATCTGCTCCGGCATTCTTTTGTGGAGTTCCCAAATCCAGGGTTTCATCTACCACATAGAGATAATCCATTGTAACCAGCCATAACCAGGTCGCATCTCCTGCAG
Organism: Methanobacteriota archaeon; assembly: GCA_030054735.1. GTDB lineage: Archaea > Halobacteriota > Methanosarcinia > Methanosarcinales > Methanosarcinaceae > Methanosarcina. The sequence goes on from JASGVX010000044.1 coordinate 13,466, forward strand.
GCCCGTAACCCGTATTTCCATCGTATGCAGCTAACTGCCAGTATTTTGTAGCCTCGTCCTGGTCTGAAGACCTTAAAGCCGATTCTAAATACCTGTCTACAACAGGGTTACTGTAAAGTCCCGGATTTTTGTAAGTATCATCCGCTTCCTTACTATGGTACTGCTGGTATAAATTGAAGGTATCTATGCTGCTGTAGGCGTATAAGACAGCTGAACTATACTGGTTAGCGTATATCTCATCCCAGCTTGCGCCTTTAAGGTTTATTTTTATACCTAATTTTTTGGCCTGTTCACTTACAGCCACTGAAAGCGCCTGTCTTGTCTGGTCCGATGAAGAATAGTACAGGTCAAATTCTGCCCTGATCCCGTTCTTTTCCCGAATGCCATCTTCATCAATGTCTTTCCATCCTGCATCTTCAAGTATTTTTCTGGCTTTTTCAAGATTTGAGTCAGTGATTTTAGCTTCGGGGTTTCCAAATTCCCTCTGGTCCACTCCGGTATATTCTACATCTCCTTTTCCGTACAATACACCATCAACTATGACTTTTCTGTCTATACCCGTGTTTAAGGCTTTTCGAATTGCTATATCGGCTGTTACATTATTGCCTACCGGATCCCCCTTAAGGCTTTTATTGCCGGTATTTTTCTGCATGGGGAAAGAAACTCCGAATGCCCTTGATGCGGGAAAAGAAATTAAGTTGTATCCGTCTACCTTCTGATTTACATTGTTGATCTCAATTTCAGCTATGTCCACTTTCCCGGACTTTGCAGCTGCAAATGCAGTATCTTTATCCAGGAATAACATAGTTATTTTTTTGAAGTATGGTTCCTGCCCATAGTAATCGGGATTGTATTCGAATATCGCCTGTTGACCTCTGTCCCACTGGATCAATTTATATGGACCTGATCCGACAGGATTGCGGCCATAGGCCTCTTTTTCATATGCGTGTTCTGGCACTATTCCAACATACCTGAGCCTCCATATGAAACTGGACTGAGGTTCTTTTAGTTTGAATTCAACTGCAGTTTCATTTATTGCTGCAGCACTTTCAAGGTTACTCATATCCAGTTCAGAATTACTCCCAATTGCCGCATTGAATGTAAATGCCACATCGCTTGCAGATAATTTCTTACCGTCTGTGAATTTGACGTCGTCTCTTACATTTACAGTCCATGTCTTCCCATCAGAACTGACAGAATAACCCGTAGCAAGGTCATTAATTATGCTACCATCATCAGCCGATTTAAAAAGAGTACTCTGAACCAACGGCTCAAAATTCACATGGCCGCAACCCCAGCCCAGTAACGGGTCAAATCCTGTTGCTGGTTCCTTTGTATGCGAATATACGTTTACTACTAATTCATCAGAGGCCCGGGAAGTGGCTGATGCAGAGCCTGACTCCGAACCTGATGCAGAATCGAGCTCAGGACTTTGCGTGGAACTGGACACACAACCGGACATAAAACTGATAATACCAATAACTGCTATAATTAAGATTATTGTCCCTGTAGGCAGATGTTGCTTGTTTTTCCGGATATGGATTCCTCCTCTATTTCGATTAAAATCCTCATTATGGTAAAATTTGATGGAAACTGTACCCATCACAGCCAGAAGGCTCTAAAATTTCTGTGGGTTGGGACTCAGTGTTCCGTCAAAAAGGAAATGGGATCTAAGCCTAAACTTAAATCCCGGATTGAATTCCCTCTGTAATCTCCTGAGTTTAGTTTCCTTTACGCTTCCATTCTAAAAT
>JASGVX010000045.1 GCA_030054735.1 Methanobacteriota archaeon
CAATTCTTTTGGGAGAGAGTACAAAGACAATTTCACGACATATAGCAACGCTGGAAGAGAATGGGGAACTGGTGCCAACAAGAGGAAAATGGAAAGATATAGGGCCTGGAGTTAGTCACAAGAAAAAGATTCTGGAATTATATCTCAAAGGTTATGAATATACAGAAATCGAGAGAAGGACCAGACATAGCGGCGAAGCCATAATGCGCTATGTAAAGGACTTTGCAAGAATACTGGTGCTGACTGAAGAGGGATTTGAGAATGAAGAACTCAGGATCATAACAGGTCTTTCGGAAAAAACGATTCAGGAATACAGGGAACTTATTGAGACTTATTCTACAGAGGAATATCAGGAGCGTTTGGAACAGCTTCATAACATTTTTGGAAAAAAGAGAGCAGCAGAACAAACATAGAACAAGTTAGAAAAACCAGTTCAAGGAGATGGAACAGATGAAAGTCCCTTCAATGATTGAAACAAAGCTAACAAGTTCCCTGAAATGTTCAGTACTTGACCTGATACAGAAGGATTACCAGTTTATTGCAGGTGACAAAATTCAGGAAATGTTTGCAAATGATCTTGCGGAAGAATACATAAGAATTTTAAATGAAGAGGAATGAATGATGGATGAAACAAACTACGGCAAGTATGGGTACCTACCGGTCAAATGGGAGTTTAGAAATTTGTCGGTAAATAAAAAACCTTTAAGAAATTATCTGTGAGGAAAAATGATTCCTGAAAAAAAGAATGCATCGGACTTTCCCACAAAAAACATAGATATAGAAGTTTTCTCCATGCCAGGACTGTCTGTAAACCTCCAGCAGAATGAAGGAAAAGCTGTAAAACTTACAGCAAGCGGACCACTTAAACCCGCCTGCAGCCCTATACTGAAAAAGATTGCTTCACGCCTTCAGGAAGAAAAACCGGCTCTTATACAGGAGGACAGCTTTGTTCCTTCAGGATGGCTGCCTCCAATACCCAGTCCTGCTTTCAAGCGCCTTATTTTTGCAGAAGTCCAGATAGCTCTGGGGAAATATATTCCTGAAACCGTTTCTATCGAAATCACTCGTCAGAATAGTTCAAAGTACCCTCCAGGCACAGCCGCCGATGAACTGGATATGGACACAATTAAAAGAGTAATAGATGAAGCCCTTGACCTTGGTACATTAATTATAAGTTTTACCGAAAATGACCCTCTTCTGCGTGAAGAGATCTTTGAGCTCATCGAGTACGTTGACAAAAAACGCGCTATAGTTAACTGTTCTACCTGGGGCACAGATTTCTCAAAAGAAACCGCTCTCCGTTTGAAAGAAGCAGGTCTTCATTCCCTCATGGTGGGGGTTTATTCGACCGATCCTCAAAAACACGATGCTGTCAGAAAATCCGAAGGATCTTACGAGCGGGCGGTCTCAGCCATAAAACTTGCTCTTGAAGAAGGACTCCTGGTTCTAATGACAACTCACGCCTCTCCCTCAAATATTAAGGAACTTCCTGCTCTCTATGAACTTGCATCGAAACTAGGGGTACACGAGTTTTCAGTCTGGGAATCAATGCCGAAAAGAAGAGGCGAGCCTGTGATTAATGATGGAGACAGGAGAACAATTCTGGAAATGTATCACAGGATAAACTCTTCCCCGGAAGGTCCCAGAATGTTTTCAAACACCTATTTTGAAGGGCAGATGATGGGTGCGATGGCAGGAAGGCGCTGGATGCATGTGACAGTAGACGGAGACGTAAAACCAAGCCCATATCCTCCTTTCAGGTTCGGGAATGTCAAGGAAGTGCCCTTAAAAGAAATCTGGCAGAAAATCAGGAGTTATCCGTATTTCCAGCAGCAGAAAAATATAAGCCCCATGCATGACCCTGAATTTATGGAGTTTGTTGATAAAATTCCAGAGGAAGCAAAACTGCCCTATCCTTTTGAAAAGATTTGCGGGAAATAACCTGACACTATAATGAAATTTGGATTTTTTGAATTCATGTAAATGTGCACGGAAGTGCTCCTGGCAGTTTGATGAAGATGATAAACAAATAAAAAAAGTAGGTGAAGATAAAAAAACTATGGATAAAAGATAGGTGACATTATCCAGAGCTGCCAGAAGATAAACATTTACATATAAGCAGGTATTTTTAAAAAGCGATTTAACCAGAACAAAGCTTACGCTTTATTTATGCTATCCTTATTAGCAAAAAAGAACTGCCTGCAGTATTTATCGGAAAAAGCGGCCCATGAGGGACATTATGGATAATAAACTTGATCCGTGGAGTTCAAGCAATATCACTGACTACTCCAAGTTATTCGAAGAATTCGGGATTTCTCCTTTTGAAAATATACTTCCGGAAATTCCGTCCCCGCATAAGTACATGCGGAGGAGAATCATCTTCGGGCACCGTGATTACGAACAGATTGCAGAGGCTATGCGGACAGGTGCCCCATTTTCAGTTATGGACGGCTTTATGCCATCAGGAAAAGTCCATCTGGGGCACAAAATGGTAATGGACCAGGTCATCTGGCACCAGGAGAATGGAGCTTCAGCCTTTGTCGGGATTGCGGACAGGGAAGCCTTTTCTGTGCGCGGTTTTTCCTGGAAGAAATGCAGGGAAATCGGGGTAGAAGAATACATATTGAGCCTCATTGCCCTAGGTTTCAAGCCTGAAGGTCTCATTTACTTCCAGTCTGGCTGCAGAAGTGTTAAAGACCTTGCATTCGAACTTGGAGCCAGAGTCAATTTCTCGGAATTGAGCGCCATCTACGGTTTTTCAGGTGAAACAAGTCTCTCTCACATGCTCAGCGTAGCAACCCAGGCTGCAGACATCCTCCAGCCCCAGCTCGAGGAATTCGGAGGACCAAAACCCGTTGTTGTTCCCGTGGGTCCCGACCAGGACCCTCACCTCCGCCTTACAAGGGGGCTTGCTGGCAAAATGAATATGTTCAGGATAGAGGAAAGGGAAACATCGGAAGGATGGAAATACCTCAGCATTCGGGGAAAAGGAGCTCCTAAAGAAGCTTTACAGGAACTTAAAAAACGCATCCCTGGAAAAGTAAAACTCTATGAAGAGCATATCGATATACTCCAGACTCCTGACTATGCATTCCTTGAAAGGTTTGTTTCACAAATAAGCCAGCCTGAGAAAAGGAACTATTTCATGTCCAGGATTCAGGAAATCGCTAAATTTGCTAATGTTGCTAAGCCGCCTGAATTTTCGGAGTATGAAAAATACTTCGTTTTTAGAAGAACCTGGAAAACAGCAGGGAAAATCCTTGAAGAAGTCGTGGCAGAAGTTGCAGCCGAGTTCGATGGCTACGCTTTTATTCCTCCAGCGTCTACCTATCACCGCTTCATGAGCGGGCTTCAGGGAGGAAAAATGTCTAGCAGTACCCCTGATAGCTATATTGCCCTTACGGACGACCCCAAAGAAGGTGCAAAAAAGGTAAAGAAGGCAAAGACAGGGGGATGCATGACCCTTGAAGAGCAGAAAAAGCTTGGTGGAAAACCGGATGAATGCTCTGTCTTCGAACTGATGCTCTTCCACCTGATAGAGGATGATGAGGAACTTATGGAGGTCAGGCAGGAATGTGTCTGCGGAACCAGAACGTGCGGCGCATGCAAGCAGCTTGCAGCCGAAAAAATGCAGGAATTCCTTAAAGACCATCAGGAAAAAAGGGAACTTGCAAGAGAAGATCTGGACGAGTACAGGATCATCTACAAAAAGTAAAATACATTAATTCACGAATCTTTAGCAAATTCAGAAATCTCAGGAAATTCATCAAACTGTAAGTCAAAATTCAGTATAAAGAGTTTTAATTCAGTATAAGAGTTTTAATTCATTATAAGAGTCTTAAATTTTCAGGGTTCACAGGATATGACAGTTATGAGTATTCAGGATAACCTCACAATCAATGAAAAAAAGGTCTTGCTTGCCCTCGATGAACTTGGGTCGGCAGCTCCGGATCAGCTTGAAGAGAAGTCAGGGCTGCAGGTAGATGCGGCAATGCAAGCTGCTTTTATGCTTCAGGAAAAAGAGCTTGCTTCTGTTTCTGAAAAAGTGCTTGAACGCTACTCTCTTACAAAGGAAGGGCAGGAATATACGAAATTCGGGCTTCCGGAGCGCCAGGTTATTGATGCCCTGAAAACCCCTGCCTCCCTTGAAGAATTAAGAAGCCGTTTCTCTCCTCAAACAGTGGGAATTGCAACTGGCTGGCTCGTAAAAAAAGGATGGGCAAAGGTTGAAAACGGACTAATGCTGCCTTCTGGAAAGGCTCCTGCAGGTAAAGACGAAAAAGCCCTTGCATCTTTTGCAGGAAAAACAAAAACTCTCGAAGAACTTGCAGCCGATGAAGGTACCGTAAAGAACCTGCTCAAGCGTAAACTTGTAGTAAAACATGAAGAGAAGTTCAGGACTGTATCAATAAGCGATGCAGGAACTGCACTTGCAGCTAAGGGGCTTGTTCTTGAAGAAGAAATTGCCCAGCTTACTCCCGAAATACTGAAAAGCGGAGCCTGGAAAGGGAAAAAGTTCAGGCCCTACAGGCTTGATATCACTCCAAAATCTTTTTACGGAGCCAAAATCCACCCTTACAGGCGCCTGATTGAGCAGATGCGCCAGATCTTCCTGGAAATGGGATTTACAGAGATAAAAGGTGGTATAATTCAGAGTTCTTTCTGGAACTTTGATGCCCTCTTCCAGCCACAGGACCACCCTGCCAGAGACATGCAGGACACTTTCCACCTCGATAGCACCTGCCAGCTTCCGGAAAAGTTTTCGGACAGGGTAGCAGCAATGCACGAGAGCGGAGGAGATATTGCCTCCTGCGGCTGGGGTGGGATCTGGGACAGGGAACTTGCCAGGCGTAATGTGCTCAGGACCCATACTACCTCCGTAACTGTAAAATATCTCGCGGACAACCCGGAACCGCCTGTAAAAGCTTTCTGCATTGACAGGGCTTACCGCAGGGAAACAATTGACCCAACTCATACTCCCGAGTTCGAGCAGCTTGAAGGCGTGGTCATGGATAAGGATATGTCTTTTGCAGACCTCCTCGGCCTCCTTGCGGAGTTCTACCACAGGATGGGATTCGAAGAAGTCCGTTTCCGCCCTGGTTATTTCCCCTATACCGAACCAAGTGTGGAGCCTGAAGTCTACGTGGACGGTCTCGGATGGGTTGAACTCGGAGGTGCAGGTGTTTTCAGGAAAGAAGTTACAGAACCTTTAGGGATCAAAGAACCCGTCCTTGCCTGGGGACTCGGGGTAAGCCGGCTTACCATGCTGAAACTTGGGCTTAAAGACCTGAGACTCCTCTATCAGTCCGATATCGACTGGCTCAGGAAAAGCGAAGTATGCAAAATCTGAAAACTTAAACCGGCTAATGGGCTGTAAAAACCGCCTGCTTCAGCCCACAGGCGTTTTTTTTCATTTTTGATCTCCGTTGTTATCAGGCGGTTGGCATTTTGCTGTTCAATTTTACCGGCGCGATTGAAGATTTTTCATTACTTGCTTGAAATCGGTTGTGTCAGCTGGTTCAGCCGTGTTTGAGCGTAAGAAAAGTCAGGTAAAAATACGCGGTTGATTACACTTTTTCTGCATAACATACCGTCTCAGAGGCCGGGAGTGTCCTTTTCTGATACCCGGACGACCCATTCCCTACTATTTGAGGCCGCGTCAGCCATACAAAGGCTCTCATGCTGAACGGCAGTATTCGATAATACAGGTCATCTTCAATGATGCGTTGGTTCTCACGTAAATATTGCTAAATAGCAACCAGTGTTGTAGGGCTCGCTACTGTTTTAGCTGCTGTTTTGTCATGTTTCTTCTCTTTTATGCAGTGTAGAATATACGTTTAATTTTGTTGTCATGCAAATCTCATGGAAAAACGCATATGAAATTCTTCGAATAACATGCACAAAAAATGAAAGTACCTAGAAGCACTTTCATGCTAAATAAAACATATTTGAAATGCCCAGGTTGCATGAATCAGAGTTGGGATACTCATGATTAAAAAACGAACTGAAGAAAACCAAACTGTTTAAGTAAAATGACCTGTATATCGAATGATAAAATAATCAGAATATCCTACATATTTTTAATAGCTGGATTTATCCTTGTTCTTTCTTTTATCTTCTGGTGTGGACCCTTGCAGACTGTCTGAGAAAAGACACAGATGAAGGAAACTCACGCCTTATCTGGGTTGTAGTTATTGTTTTTACATATATTATAGGAGCTCTTCTTTATCACTTTATAAGGCGTACTAAAAGAGCCAAAGAACTTGGCAGATAAGCGAAAAGGATTCAGATTAATTCTGAAAAAATTCAAATTATTTCCATAAAGGGCTCGGGTGATTTTTAAAGGATGTTTTAAAGCATGGACAGGCTGCGAAACATTCCGAACCTTAAATCACCTCATCTTTAAAGTACTTGCATTTATAGCTACGATTATGGTACTCAGGCCCATGAGAACTGCACCCACGGGAGAGCACAATAAATTGCCGTATCCATAGAGTACTCCTGCTGCAAGCGGAATTGCAAAAAGATTGTACCCAGTTGGAGAAGTACTGGACGAGATAGGGATTGAAAAGTTCAAAGAAGGAGTGTGGCTATAAACAATCATGTTAAAATATAAGCCAGCTCAGTTAAATTAATTCAGGTGGGCTGGTCTCAAATACAATTTTTTAATTTCCTGATCCAGAGCAATTTAAGAAAACCAGCAAGTTTAATTTCAGTAGGACTTACGCACTTGAAATGTAATATCAGATACATACGGACTCGTCAACATTATTTGAGTTTATACAGTTAACTCACTTCCGCTCGTGCTTTTCAATTCAACTGCGTAATTCCTATTCAGAAGAACCATGATTTAAAGCATCTTTCAGAAGTTTTATCTAAATATCTCTAGCTTTTCCATTTTTTTTATTTAGGTTTTTCTGGGCGTGACACTCATTTATAATTTCAATATTATAATTTCGCCACCATATTTTGAGTTTACTTTTATTTTTCCTTTGAAATGGATTTAATGCTGCCCTATTTTCATGGCTCTTGTGAGCTTTTCGATATATTATGTCTTAAAGATAACGTTTAAATATAATAGATACAAAGACTAACAGACTAGTCAAACCATATGCATACAGTCGCTACGGTTATCACTCTGTCTTTATTGTCATTTATATTCTGTAACATAAAAATTCTAAAAGCAGTATCAGCTTTCAGTTTTTGACCTATATATAGGAGGAATAAACTATTAGTGAAATGGTATACTTCTCTGGGCTTTCGGATGCACTCAGAATGACGTTTGTCCAGATAATGATATTAAGTGCAATAGCTATCGTTATTTTCTTATACGGTATGATCGGCAACCTCCAGAAATGGGGGACAGGGGTGACAGGCTATGCCCTTGAGCCCAAGGAAGGACAGAAGGGAAGCGCGATCAGGTTCTTAAAAACCTGGTGGGCACAGGTCACAGCAGAATCTCATCATAGTGGGAAGCCTATTTTAGAGATCCTCATTCTTGACATTCTCTTCCAGAGAAGAATCCTTAAAAGAAGTGGTCTTCGCTGGTTTATGCACATATGTATCTTCGCAGGCTGGATGAGTCTTTTTGCTCTTTCAGGACTGATGTTTTCAGTCGAAATGACTGAAATGATTGGAATCAAACTTCCATTTACTGCTGCTGTTTTTAGAGAATGGCTCGCTATTCCAAACTATATCTTTGGTTATATCCTGCTTATCGGAGTCATCATTGCAGTAATTAGAAGGCTATTTGTCTCTGAAGTCAGGCAGGCTTCTATTATGTATGACTGGATTCTTCTTGCAGGAGTTTTCATAATCACAATCTCAGGTTTTATTGCCGACGGGATAAGAACTGGCTTTATCTGGAGCTTTGGGCTTGATCCTTCAGCAGCACCACCAGCTGCTCTCTTCCACTCTATAATTTCCCTGCTCTTCTGTATCGCGTATATTCCATACAGCAAGTACATACACGTAATCGCCACCCCGCTTGCAATACTTGCAAACAAGGGAGGAGAATAAAATGGCAAAAAAAGCACCATCAATTGACACCAAGAACCTTACGGCAGTCCAGCTTATGGAGCTCGACTCCTGTACCCGATGCGGTGAATGTGTAAAATGGTGTCCAACTTATGCTGCTTCCGGCCAGAATCCCGGGTTAGCGCCCAGGGATAAGATCCTGCGCTGGAGGGAGTTCATGAACAAATCCTACGGGATTAAAGCAAAACTCTTCGGCCCGACTGAGATCCCCCAGTCTGAGCTTGAAGAATTCAAAGACGACGTACACAGCTGTACCACCTGTGGTATCTGTGCAACTGTTTGTGAATCAGGCATTAACACTGTTGAACTCTGGGAAGCCTTGAGGGCAAACCTTGTAAAGAAAGGTATAGGTCCTTATGGGAAGCAGAATGCGTTCCCGAAAGTTATTGGCCAGTACCATAACCCTTACATGAAGGACCAGAAAGACAGACTTAACTGGGTTCCCGCAGACGTGAAAATTGAAGACAAAGCAGACATTGTCTATTTCACAGGCTGTACTGCAGGGTATAATCAACTTGCTTTAGCCTTTGCGACCTCACGTGTACTCAACAAGCTGGGTATTAAATTTGCCATGCTTGGGGAAGAGGAATGGTGCTGCGGCTCAGCCCTTATCAGGACAGGCCAGGCTCACATCAATGATGTGCCCCGTCAACTTGCAAAACACAACGTCGAGGCACTCAAGAAAAAAGGTGCCAAAAAGGTCCTCTATGCCTGTGCAGGCTGCTTCCGTGCCTCCAAGGTTGACTGGCCCAGGCTTCTCGGAGAAGAACTGCCTTTTGAGGTAATACATGTTGCAGAGTTCCTTGCAGGTTTGATAAAGGAAGACAAAGTCAAATGGGTAAAGCCCATTAACAAGACCGTTACTTACCATGACCCCTGCCACCTTGGCCGCCATGTAGGTGTCTTTGATGCCCCCAGATATGTACTGTCCCACATCCCTGGTGTCAAGTTCGTAGAAATGGAAAATTCAAAAGAATTCCAGCGCTGCTGTGGTGCTGGCGGTGGTGTAAAGGCAGGTCTTCCTGATCTTGCCCTGGGAGTTGCGGAATCCAGAGTCAAGGATGCCGTTGAAATCAATGCAGATATACTGTCCAGCTGCTGCCCATTCTGTAAGAGGAACCTCTCAGACGGCCGTGACTCACTTAAAGTTGACATTGTTGTCGAGGACGTCATCGAGATGGTTGCAGAGGCCTTGGGCCTTGAGACCAGCTAAGCGAAGAACGTAAAGGCTGGTATTTTTCCAGCTTTTCTTATTTCTTTTTTACCTTATTGTTTCATAGTAAAATATAAATACAGATGTTACCCTCACCTGACCATGAATATTCCTTACGAATTTCTCGGAAAAGTATTCGTCTACCTTATGTTTTTTGCTCTTGCAGGTACAGGGATTGCTCTGCTTATAGGAGCTTATTCATTTAGAAACCATAAAATTATTTTTCCGGGATTCGTATTGTTCACACTTTATCTTTTCTATTCCCCTGCAAAGTGGCTCTGCAAAGTTTTCAGGATAAGGGAAACTCTTGTTGATGACATCCTTATTGATGTCAGGAATGCTGTAATGCATGATGACTTCATGAATATAAAAGGAAGAAAAATTTTACTTCTTCCTCAATGTTTGCGCCATCCAGACTGTAAAGCTAGATGTGATCCTATTCATGGATATGAATGCAAACGCTGTGGGCTTTGTGATATCGCAAAAATCTCCGAAGCTGCAGACAGATGTAATTTTAAGGTCTTTGTAGTTCCCGGAGGGAGTTTTGTAAAAAAGATTTTTAAGGAATACAGGCCAGAAGCCTGTATCGGAGTTGCCTGTTATAATGAGCTTTCTGAGAATATGCAGACTGCCTCGTTTATTCCTGTTCAGGGCGTTCTTCTCCTCAAAGACGGATGCTTCAAAACCGAGGCAAATGTTGAGGAAATAATTCAAAAAATGGAGATGCGCAATGTATAATCTTATAGGGCAGGCCCTTTTTATTTTTATTGTAGTCTCCCTTACTCTTTCAAGCATAGCTCTGCTGGTCAGCCGGAGGAGTCTTAAACACAGTGTTTTTCTGGCAGGTTTTTATGCAGATGTACTCGACTTCTTTTATTTGCCTTTAAGACATCTTTTTCTCAAGTTTTCGGATACCCGTGTCTTAGACAAATGGATGTCGTCTTTGAAAAATAGAGCCCATGCTTCTGCCTTTGCAAAAACAAAAAAAAGGATAATCCTTGCTCCTCACTGTATGCGCAGCCTTGACTGTCCTGCTTACTCTACACAGACAGGAATTGAGTGCAAATCATGTGGAAAATGTGTTTTTACCCGGTTAAAGAAAGATGCTGAAAAATACGGGTATAAAGTTTTCATCGTGACAGGCTCTTCATTTGTAAAAAATATCCTTAAAATGGAAGATTCGGATGGTGTCCTCCTTATCGCCTGTGATTATGAAATCAACAAAGTCATGCGCGCCATCAAAGACAAGAAAGTGGCTACCTACGGGATTCCTATGGAAAGAGACGGATGTTATGGGACAGAAGTGAATTACCAGAATGTGCTTGCAGTATTTGAAAGGTTTAATACTTAATTTGCTAAGCTACAATTATTTCTTCTCCGGTTTTTCTCTTATTAACTACATCTTTCCTATCTCTTTTTTCCCAAATCAAACGTAACTTTGATTAATATCAACACTTTAAACTAAGTCCTGGTTATATTTACATAAAACTTAGATCATTTCAGGATCTTTTTGAGGGTGCTACTTTCATGTATGACGTAATCATCATAGGTGGTGGACCTTCCGGAGCCTCGGCCGGAAGAAGGGCAGGAAAACTTGGGCTTAATACGCTATTGCTTGAAAAAGAAGAATTCCCAAGATACAAACCCTGCGGAGGAGCTCTTTCGAGACATGCGATTTCTTACCTTGATTTCGAGCTCCCCCAGGATATTATTGAATGGAAAGTTACAGGTGCCCGGATCTCTTTCAGGGGACAGACAATTGAAGCACACAAAGACCATTGTCTCTCCATAATGGTCTCACGGGATGTTTTTGATAACTTCCTTCTCGAAAAGGCAAAAGAGACAGGAGTCAAAGTGCACACCGGTGAAAAAGTTCTTCAATGTGTGGAATCTCCTGAATGTGTGGAGGTCACGACAGAAAAAGGGACATATCAGGCAAGGTTTGCAATCATTGCTGAAGGGGCACATGGACTTCTCAAGACCTGTGTAAGGCCTGTAGATAGTGATGAAAACAATAGAGTCTGTGTTGTTGCCGAAGTTCCGGCTGAAGAAAAGGAGATCAAAGAGAGGCTCGGCAGAACTGTATATATATATTTCGGAATTGCTGATGGCGGTTACGGCTGGATTTTCCCTCACAAAACTTATTACTCAGTTGGAGTCGGAGGGCTCATTAAAGATCTTCCTCACCCCAAAGAAACCATGCTTGAGTTTCTAAAATCTAACGGTTTTACCGGCGATTACAAATTAAAAGGGCACAAAATCCCAAATGGCGGGGTTAAACGAAAGATAACAGGCCCAAGGGTCCTTCTGAGTGGGGATGCCGCAGGGTTCGTAGACGCTTTTTTAGGTGAGGGGATTGCTTATGCCATAAGGTCGGGGCAGCTTGCTGCTGAAGTAATTGCCGGAGTTTGTCAGAATGACAAGACAAAAGATCTAAAAAAGTATGAGTCTCTCTGTCAGGCCGAATTCGGAACTCACCTTAAGTATTCCCTTATATTTTCCAGAATCATGCACCGCTTCCCTGAGAAGACGTTCAAAATCTTCACGTCAAACAGCAAAATGATTGATAAATACTTTGAGGTTGTAGACTACACAGTCGATTACAAGGATTATTTGCGCTGGTCATTACTGAATTTCAAACTGAGGTAATTAAAGGTGCCTTGATATGTACGACCTAATTATAGTTGGAGGAGGGCCTTCCGGAGCTTCTGCCGGGAGAAGGGCAGGCTAGCTTGGCCTTAATACCTTACTGCTTGAAAAAAAAGAATTTCCCAGATATAAGCCATGTGCCGGGGGGCTTTCGACTCGTGCTCTTTCTTACCTTGATTTCGAGCTTCCTCAGGATATTATTGAACGGAAGGTCACGGGATTAAGGGGGATTTTCAAAAATCAGATGATTGAAGTGCACAAGGATCATAGTATAGCTTTTCTGGTGTCTCGATGGGTTTTTGATAAGTTTTTATTAGAAAAAGCAAGAGAAACCGGAATAAAAATTCATACTGGAGAAAAAGTTTTAAATTGTGTGGAGAAACCCGAATTCGTAGAAATAACTACAAAAGAAGGAACTTATCAGGCGAAATTTGCTATTATTGCCGAAGGGGCACATGGAGTTCTCAAAACCTGTGTCAGGCCTGCAGACAATGAGGACGAATATAGGGTCTCTCTGGTCGCCGAAATCCTGGCTGATGAAGAAGAAATCAAAAAATCTTTTGGTAGCGCTGTTGAAATACACTTTGGGATTGCACCCGGAGGGTATGGCTGGATTTTCCCTCACAGGAATTATTACTCGGTGGGGATTGGGGGGATTGCTAAGGGTTTTCCTCATCCAAAAAAGATAATGCTTAAGTTTCTAAGAGATAATGGCTTTACAGGGGATTACAAATTAAAAGGGCATAAAATTCCCCTGGGCGGAATTAAGCGAAATGTTTCCGGTTCCAGAGTTCTTCTGTGTGGGGATGCTGCAGGATTCGTAGATGCTGTTTCAGGCGAGGGGCTTGCTTATGCCATAAGTTCAGGACAGTTTGCTGCTGAAGTGATTGCTGGCCTACACGGCGGAAACATAAAGGACCTGAGCGAATATGAATCTCTTTGCCAGAGAGAGTTTGGAACTCACCTTAAGTATTCCCTTGTTTCTTCCAGATTAATTCATAGATTTCCGGAAATCTCTTTCAATATGGCCATAAACAACAGAGAAATTCTGAGTAAATGCCTTGATGTTGTGGATTCGAGTATTGATTATAAGGCTTATTTTTTCTGGTCATTAAAGGTGTTCCCTCACGTTTTCCTCAGAAAGTTAAAATCAGGTTATCAATAAATAGCGGTTTCCGGTTAACGATTGGATAAAAAGAAAATTTAAGTGCGAGTGAGGCGTGTAAGCTCCCTTCTGTTCCTGCAAAGCTTTCTTACACCCACCAGTTTAAGAAATGGCCCCGAAGGACTCTTGCAGCGACGGCATTCGGCTAAGCGTTACCAAAACCAATCGGGTGATTCCGGACTGCTCGTTCTTCCCGATTTCCAACTTGCACCCACGAGGATTCGCCGTTTCATCCACTCTCCCTGTGACCTCAGCTTATGGCATCATCGCATTTGCAGGGGATGGTTATCGTTTCTGTGCCAGGGCCCGGGCTCTCGCCCGACATCCTTTACAGATGTTCGTGTGTCCGGAGCGGTGGGGAGACTTTCCTCAGACCTGAAGGTCCGGCAGCCGTCCAGCCTCTCTCGCACGTTACTGATTCCTGGCTCTATCTATTTTTTGAACCTATATATATTTATGGGAGAATACTTCTACAGCAAGTAAAAGGATGAAATGGCCTCCTGATAGGAATTTTATCCTCAACTGCGTAAGTCCTATAATTGTCTCAGTTGAAGCTTTGGGAATGGAAATAGAAAGTATTTCAATGAAAGCAAAAGATCGAAAATTTGGAAAATTCCAAAAATACATGTTTGGGTAACCCGGGTGTATTTCAGAAAAACGATAGCAGAAGAAATTGTGAAAAATTGAAGGACATCTGCGGAAAGCCGGTTATATAGTGTTAATTTACTTTCTACCATGGATAAGGGGCAGTATAAAATCAAACATCAAAGAATGATTAGAAGTAGGAATTGTTTTAAAGCAGGACCAGAGAACCGGAAAAATTACCCGGGGCGTTGTAAAAAGAATTTTAAACAACTCTTCGACCCAAGCTCATGGGGTCAAAGTTCAGCTGAGAGATGGGCAGGTCGGAAGGATTAAGGAAATTTATTAAAATCCCGAGTACTGAAGAATAGTCTGTCCTGAAAAGCAGTCCTGCTCATTCATTCTTTATTTTTGAATCATTTTTTGCTTCATCTGCTGCCCATAATCTCGCCAGCTCTATTTACAGATTCAGGGTATGGAATAATGTGAGCCTCGCTTCTTTTAGAGTTCGTGCAGGAATCTATTTCTTTCTGGATGGCAATAGTTATTTTCTTCCTGTAAGCTCCATATCACTCTTTTGAAGTTTTCTGTATTCCTCTTAAAATAAGTAATTATCAGCCTTTTTTAGGATTTTAAAGCCTGTACAGTAATGTTAAAGCCTTTTCATATGCTTAAATCACTTACATCATCCGTAAAGCTTATTTTATATATTTAACAATACATTGAAGGATAATAAATGGCCAGGGTTTGTTTATTTATTTCATATGAAACGCACCTGCTAATAAAATGGCTTATATATACTCTATATTAATTATAAATTATGTGGATCTTTTATCAAGTAAAATAAAGTGTTATCAAGCTTTAAAAGTATTTATTTTGTCAGGTGACCGGATTATTGTAAAAAGTATACTTATATTTTAATTTTACATTATGAAGTTCTAATCCCAAGTGATTTTTCAGATAAAACGAAAATAAAAACGTTGAAAAATCCACGGGAATTAAAAGATCTTTAAGAATGTGAAGGAATAAAGGTCTTAAAAACAGGAAAAGGTCTCAAAAAAGAGAAAAAATAAATCTCCAAAAGTATGTACTCTAAAAACATTGAGAAAAACCTGAATGTTAAGGGCATTTCCATCACGAAACAGTGGTTTCTATTGCATCTACATTAATGTCAAGGTCCGATTCCTTCCGGAACTCTGCAACAGAGGCCCTGAGTTATTCCGCAAAGATAATATTTTTGTGACCTGGACAGGTTGTCACAGGCCCGTTGCGGGACAAAGACCCTGAATTAGACGGAACTGAGGCGGTGTCAAAGTCCGCTTTAATGGGGTTAACCCTTAACAATAAGCATTTTTCAGGCGACGCCTGTTCGGGCGGATTCAGGAGTTGCCTGAAATATCTTTATTGATTTCCGATGATTTATTGATTTCCGATGATCAATCTACCCCTTTAATTTTACTCTTTCGAAACATTATTTATCCTTAACCGTATCTGGTTTTTTTATGCCTGAATCATACTGGGAAAAAGTACCTGGAAAGAATATACCCTCAAGCCTTGAACTTTACCCTGTAATCTATAACTATCTTCGGGAAGGATATAATATTCTCGATATAGGGTGCGGGTTTGGGAAAATTAGCCTTGAGCTTGCTTCTCAGGGATATTCTGTAACAGGGATAGATATAAACGCTGAAGCGATCAGGCTTTCAAAAGATGCTGCAAAAAGCCTGGGTCTAAATAAGAAGACCGAAGGAAGGGCTGAGTTTATTGTCGGGAATGCTTCTTCTCTTCCTTTCCGGGAGTCAAGTTTCGATTTTGAAATCATGCAGGCTTTTTTGACCTCTGTGCAGGACCCACAGGAAAAAGCAAGGATAATCCAGGAAGCTTTTAGAGTCCTGAAACCCGGTGCTTACCTTTACCTTGTGGAATTTGGCCAGAACTGGCACCTCCAGCTTTATAGAAATAGATATCTTCAGGACTTCCCAATTACAAAGGAAGAAGGGTCTTTCCTTGCCCGTAATCCTGAAACCGGAGAGCTTGAGTTTATTGCACATCATTTCACCGAAAAAGAGCTTGTGTTCCTGCTTGTAGATCACGGGTTTGAGATTGACTATTTCAGGGTTGAAGAGATGAAGACAAGAACTGGAAACAAAATTTTAGGGTTTGTAGTTGTCGTTAAAAAACTTTGAAGCCCATTGCAGGTCTATTTTATTCAGGTTAGTCCGGCTGAAATTACCTTACTCCACCGTTCGTTACGTTACTCTGTCACTCAGATGAAGCCCGATTACTCCTGCAACTACAAGTACAAGAGAAATCATCTTGAGGGCAGAGGCAGGTTCTTTGAACCAGAATATTCCTACTGCCGTAATAAGAGCAGTACCCAACCCTGCCCATATCGCGTATGCAATGCTCACATCCAGTCCTTTGAGAGCAAGGGTAAAGAAAAAGAAACTAATTGCATAAAATACGAAAATCAAAACCGATGGGATTAGTTTTGAAAAACCTTCGGATAACTTCATGCAGGTTGTTCCGCAGACCTCAAACAGTATTGCGAGCAACATAAGATAATAATAGTTCATTAATGGATTATTTAATTCCTATTATTAATCACTTATCTATTTAGCATGAAAGTGCTTTCCAGCACTTTCATTTCTTTGTGCCTGTTATTCGAAGAATTTCATATGCGTTTTGTCTTTTATTTCAGTCGAATACCCCGCCAACCGTTCTTTTTAGACATAATTAATTCCATTCTTAGAAATAATTATATAAACACAGGCCATAAACTGATTCTGCCAAATGACATTGATTTTTACGATATAATGGGGGAGTATGAATGATTGTTGGAATAAAGCAATCTTGAAACCGGTATCGATCTGGCAAATGTGTGGCTAAAAGATATTATGGATCAGTTGAAGTGGGAAGATCAGCGCATAGAACCCTAATTTGACTGATTCTGTCAATTTATAGAGCATTCTATTACACAAAAAACATCGCATTAACACATTACATTTATGTAATATGGTAAATGTCAAAAAATTATAAGATTCAAGACAAAACATTGAATTGTATGATGAAAACAGAAGCATGAAGCCCATTTAGACACTATAATCTCTATACTTCTATCAAATTTGGATTAATATATATAATTTTTTAGAAACGAAGAGAATATATTGGATAAATTCTAACTATGTTAAACTCTTTGATGTTACAAATTTAAATAATTGTGTTAAGCACAATCTGAACAAGTTTGAGCTTATATTATAAGAGGTTTAAAAATGACTGAGATACTCGGAATTCTGGCCATCGGCCACGGGAGCAAACTGCCTTATAACAAGGAAGTAGTAACCCAGATCGCAAATTTCATCGCACAGAAGCACACTGATATTGTTGTCAGGGCAGGGTTTATGGAAAATAGCGAACCAACCCTTGAAGAGGCAATTGCAGGTTTTTCAGGCACAGGAGTAACAAAGATCGCAGCAGTGCCTGTTTTCCTGGCTTCAGGTGTCCACATTACAAAAGACATCCCTAAAATCCTGAACCTTGACAAAGACGGCTGTGGAACCCTTAATGTCGATGGAAAAGACGTTCCCATCTGTTATGCAAAGCCTCTTGGGGCTGACGAACTTATAGCTGACCTCGTCTTCAAGAGGGCAAAGGAGGCCCTGCAGATCTAAAGATTGAGTCAGGTTGTTATTTATGGGCCTGCTGCGGAAAAAGTTCGCCGTGCTTGACCTTACACACGGTGGTATTCCAATCGCAAAAAAGCTTGCAGCCCTGGGAAATGAAGTGTCCGGGGTAGACGTCTACGGGACCGTTGACCCGGCGCTACTCGGGGAGCTTGAGGAAAAGTACGGGATCCGCTGTTCAAAAGCTCCCCTCCCCATTTCCAAATTTGACTTCCTTGTAACACCCGTACACCTTGATCCCGCTTATCCCATGCTAGCCAAAGCCAGGGCAGAAGGGAAAAACATCGTTTCCCATCACGAAATTGTAGGAGAAATCCTCAAAAAAGATCCATGGCTTTCCGGCACAAAAATAATTGAGGTAACTGGGGTAAAAGCAAAGACAAGTACTGCATCCCTGCTCGCTGACATGCTCTCCCGCAGGTTTAAAGTCGTACTCCATACCTCGCGCGGACTTGAAGTCTGGGATGATGGTTATTCTTCTCTTATTCACAGGGGCCTGAGCATTACTCCTGGAAGTATCCTGACAGCCGTTGAAAAAAGCCTTGAGGCAGGGATCAGACCGGAATTCTTTATCTTTGAGGTCTCTATCGGAGGCACGGGTAATGCAGACTTCGGGGTCCTGACAACTCTTTCTCCTGATTATGGGATTGCAAATAATACAGCCCTTGCAAGTGACGCAAAACTTCAGCTTATCCTTAATGCAAAACCCGGAAGCACTCTTCTTCTCAATACCGGGGCAGAAAAAGCCCTTGAGGCTGCAAAAGGAATCAGAGTAGAGTTTTTCACCTTTAAAGACCCATTTTATGCAGACAGCAGCGTAAAGGTTTATGAGGATCCTGACTTTCTTCTGGAAACTGAATTCGTTAGCTTAAAGTCTTCTCCAGTTCCGGAACCGGCAACTCTCCCGCAATCCTCACCTATCCAGGCATCAGCTATTCAGACGTCAGCTGTTCAGACGTCAGCTGTTCAGGCATCATCAACTCCTTTGGAACAATCAAACACTCCCGAAGGTTCAGGCTATGCCCTGCATTTTTTCAACAGAGGGACAGAAATCTTTTCGGCTTCTTTGCGCCCTGGATACAACAGTTCGGTATACATGACAGCTTTTGTTGCAGCCTCTGCTGCAGCTCTCGAACTTGGAGTTGAGATAAAAGATGTTGTTTCTGTGCTTGAAGAGTTCAGGGGGCTTTCAGGCAGGATGCAGGAAAAGGAGCTTAATGGAGTTGCTTTGATTGACAACTCAAACTCAGGAATGGACATCCTTTCTGCGGAAAAAGCCCTTGAGTACGCTCTCCTGAAGAAAAATGACGAGAGAAAAAGGAGTATAGTCCTTGTACTTGGAGAAGAAGCTTCCCAGGTCTGTGAAGGGTTGCCTCCTGCTCCAGTTCAGGAGTTCTTAGACAAATTCGGTGCAAAGTGCAGGCATATCATACTTGTCGGAGAAAGGATGCAGGCAGTGACTGCAAAAAACGCTTCTTATGCAGGCAGCCTTCCGGAAGGGCTTTTGAAAGCTCTGGAACTTGCAGGAACAGAAGATATAATTCTTTCTTCCGTGAAATGTTTCCGTTGAGCACTGTCCCTCAGAGTGATCACAAATGCATGCTTTTCCTTTGAAATTCATCCTCTTTGCATGGAAACATGCAGGTATTCCAGGCCAGGCTGCGGGCTTTTCGCTGGAATTATTATGATACAATTTTATACAGGGCCTTACAATCTTTATTCATTTCCATCGCTTGTTTAACTCTCATGACTAGTGTTGCGTCAGCGTTAAGATGTCGTATATAATCAATTACAACGACTCAAAATCGTATAATCCTTGATGACTGACACGACACTAGATTACTCCCAGTTATTTACACCAGTTATTTACTCCAGTTATTTAACTATCACTTAACTTCAACTGATCCTGCTTCCGGATATATTCCCCGTTCAGGCCGGGGTAAATTGTCCTGCGGGATTTCGGATTTTTCCGGGTGAAACCCATATCGATGTTCATATAATCAGAAAGAGGAATTGTTATGGCTCAAAAAGAGATTTCAATCATTCACCCCCGCCCGAGTTCAATCGTTGCGGCCCTTTATACCCTCAGAGACTTAAACGTAGATGTTGCAATCCTGCATGGACCTCCTGGCTGTTCTTTCAAGCATGCGAGGCTGCTTGAAGAAGACGGCATCCATGTAGTTACAACAGGGCTTGACGAGAGCGGTTTTGTTTTCGGTGGGCATGATAAGCTTGTAGAGGTAATCAATAAGTCAATCGAACTTTTCAACCCGAAAATCCTGGGAGTTGTCGGGACATGTGCCAGCATGATCATAGGAGAGGAAATGCACGAGGCCGTGCTTGAAGCAAACCCGGATATCCCTGTTATTGAAGTCGAAGTGCATGCAGGCTATCACAACAATACAAAAGGTGTGCTCTTTGCCCTTGAATCCGCACTTGATGCCGGGATAATTGACCATAAAGAGTTTGAGCGCCAGGAATACCTCCTCACGAAAGCCACAGAGGTTGAAAAGAGGTTCGGGGCTGCAAGCAAAGAATACCTTGCTCCCTCCAGGGGAGACCTCAAATATAAGGTTGCAAGGCGGGTTATTGAACTTCTAAAAGAAGGGAAAAAAGGGCTCGTCATAATGAACGCAAAAAAAGAAACGGGCTACATGTTTGCAGATATCACCCTTGCAGTCAATGAGGTTGCAGAGGCTCTCGGGAAAAAGGAAAACCTGGTTAATATGGCAAATATCGTCCCTGAGCTCGGGCTTCCGCGGGTCAGGCAGCATGCCGAATATATTATACGTGACTTCAAAGCACACGGGGTTGAGATTCACGAAACTATCGGCGGCATGGACGAGTACCCTGTTGCAGGGGAAAAAGTCAGCGAGCTGATAAAAGAAAAATACAGCGACTACGATTTCGCAGTTATTACAGGCGTTCCTCATGCAATTCCCATGGACAACATGCAGAACATGGAACTGGTCTCGATTACTAACGGCCCGAGGCAGGTCCTTCCCTTAAAAGAGATGGGGCACCAGCATGTTATAGTTGAAATCGACCTCCACCCAAAGACCCTTGGAGTCAGCGAGATAGTGGAATCTGAGTTCGGAGCCACATTAAGGGAAGTTGCAAAGGAAGCCTGAACAGGAAAAAAGGCCAGAATAAAAATGGGATACTCAGACAAAGACGGACTAAGAATAAATCATAATTGCCAGTATACGAGCCAGGATAGATTAGATGACGGGAGGTAGACCCTTTGAAAAAACAAAAGATCATTGCAATTTACGGAAAAGGCGGCATAGGTAAGTCAAGCACAGCTTCAAATGTTGCAGCTGCCTGTGCGGAAGCGGGCAAGAAAGTTATGATCATAGGCTGCGACCCAAAAAGCGATTCCTCGATAACCCTTCTAGGCGGGCGGAGAATTCCAACAATCCTTGACCTCCTCCGCGAAGGTGTGGATGTTAAGGAAAAAGATATTGTCTTTGAAGGGTATGCAGGCGTGAAATGCGTGGAAGCTGGAGGCCCAGAACCAGGCATAGGTTGTGCAGGGCGCGGGATTATAGTCGCAATCCAGAAATTAAAAAGCGTCTCAGGAGACCTTTTAAAAGAACAGGACCTCATTATCTACGATGTTCCGGGAGATATCGTCTGCGGCGGGTTTGTTGCTCCTGTCAGGAAGGGTTTTGTAAATGAGGCATATGTCCTGACCTCAGGAGAGTACATGCCCCTTTATGCGGCAAACAACATATGCAAAGGGCTTTCTAAAATTGGGATGCCGCTTAGCGGGGTAATCTGCAATTCCAGAAACGTGAGCAGGGAAGAAGAGATTGTCAGGAAGTTTTCCGAGGAAATCGGCAGTCAGTTAATGGCTTTGATCCCAAAGAAGCAGGCAGTACAGGACTGGGAAAGGGAGGGCTACTCTGTTATGGAGAAAGCTCCTGACTCTGATATTTCTGAGGTCTACCGCCAGCTTGGAAAAGCAATCCTTGAAAACGAAAAGAAGGTCATGGCAAAGCACCTGAGTGATGAGCAGTTAAGGGAAATGACAAAGTAAACCGGGAAGAACTGGAAAACAAAAAAATTGTAAAAACCAGCATAAAAGCGCAAAAACCACCTGTACTGCAATAAACAGAGAAACGGGGTATTAAAAGCATGTCCCAAAGCAACCAGCCAGGCGGAAAAGAGGCAGGGAGCATTCCCAGAGTCCTGATTTCTGCAGACCGCTCTTCCTCAGGCAAGACCACAATTTCCATGGGGCTCATGGCTGCCCTTGTCTCAAGAGGGTACAAAGTCCAGCCCTTCAAGGTCGCCCTTGACTATATCGACCCCAGCTACCACAGCGAAATCACTGGCAGGTTCTGCAGGAACCTTGACGGATACCTTATGAATGAGCAGGAGATTCTTGATGTTTACACCCATGCCTGTGAAAACGGGGACGGGGCTGATATTGCAATTATCGAAGGTGTCCGCGGGCTTTACGAGGGCTTTGAAAGTTTAAGCGACCTCGGGAGCACAGCCCAGATTGCGAAAATCCTTAAATGCCCAGTAGTCTTCGTGATCAATGCCCGCAGCATCACCAGGTCTGCTGCTGCCCTTGTAGCCGGTTATAAGAACTTCGACCCTGATGTAGAGATTGCAGGAGTAATCCTCAACAATATTGGAGGCCGCCGCCACGCACAGAAGGCAAAAGAGGCAATAAAGCACTATACTGGCGTGCCGGTCATAGGGATAATTCCACGGGACCCAGCCATGCAGATTTCCATGCGGCACCTTGGGCTTATGCCGGCTCTCGAAGGCAGGCGCAGGCTTGGAGACGGAGCTTTTGGGGACAGGCTTTGCGGCATAGAAGATATTATCAATAAAGGAATTGATCTGGACCACTTTCTGGAAATTGCGGGAAGCGCAAAACCCCTCACAGGCCCGAAAAAGAGTATTTTTTCCGCTGCCGTTGATGATGGCTCTCCAAAGCCAAGGATAGGAATTGCCCTTGATGAAGCTTTTAATTTCTACTACCGCGATAATATCGACCTGTTGGAACTTGCAGGTGCGGAAATTGTTTACTTTAGCCCTGTAAATGACCCCGTACTTCCTGATCTTGACGGGCTGTATATCGGAGGCGGCTACCCCGAACTTTTTGCAGCCGAACTCGAAGCCAATGTGCCCATGAGGTCAGCTATCAAAGAAGCCTCTGCAGCAGGGATGCCCATATATGCCGAGTGCGGTGGGCTCATGTACCTTACGGAAAAAATCAGTACAGGAGTTCCGGAAAAAGGCAGTTACCACGATGCTTCCATGCCTGAGTCCACTTACTTAATGGCTGCTGCGCTTCCCGGCCATACGGTTATGGGACAGACAAGGGTTGTCAGTTACAATATAGGGACTTTTGAGAGAGACTGCCCTATAGGAAAAAAAGGCAACAGCTTCAAAGGACATGAGTTCCATCACTCCGAGATCCTGGATATCCCGGACGATGCGGAATTTGCAATAACCCTTTCACGCGGCACCGGAATAAAAGGTGATAGGGACGGACTCATTGTTAACAATACCATTGGCTCTTATGCCCACCTGCACGGAGTTGCATACAGGGAACTTGCAGGCTCTCTTGTAGAAGCGGCTCGTAAGTTCAGAGACTCCAGGGTTTCAGGGTTATGAAAAAACAGGTTGTTAAAAGTCAGAATCTTTAAATAAATTCTTATAAAACTTATTTTCATTTTATTTTCTTCTCAGGTGAACCTATTGAAAACACAACTTAAAGAGGACCGGGTCCTTGCAGGAAAGGAAGCGGTGGCCGAACTTTACAAAACAGGTTATTTCGGGCGTCCAAAAGATGACGGGCTTGAGCTCTCACTTGTGGAGGCTGCGTACCTTCAGTCCAGAGGAAAACTTGATATCTGGCTTGAAGGAATACTGCTTGACTTCAGGGCCTTTTTCGAACAGGCTTCTTTGAGGCAGCAGAATTTTGAGCTTAAGTATATCGTTTATAAAGACCTCAAAGAGAGGGGGTATTATGTCCAGCCTTCAGCTGCGGACTTCAGGGTATACCCGAGAGGTAGCCATCCAGGAAAAAGCGCGGCAAAAATCTTTGTTCATGTGCTGTCCGAAAGGCAGCCCCTTCCAGTGAAGCTTTTGCAGGACTCGGTCGCTTCGGCAGAAAATGTGCACAAGCAATTTATCCTGGCGGTCGTTGACGAAGAAAGTGACCTTACCTTTTACGAAATTAAATCCACAGCTCCAAAAGGGGAGATGCCTGAGCCATTCCCTGCAGTCAGGACTGATGCAACCTTCCTCGAGGACAGGGTAATAGCCTGGGATTCTGAGGCTTCAAGGTCTCTTTATACCGGGGGTTTCTACGGTAAAATGCTTGACACGGAAAGGCTGCAGCTTTCCCTTGTTGAGTCCCTCTACCTTTTTTCCAGAGAGGTCATAGTTGTCAGGGACAGGAAAGGAAAGGTTTTCTCATTCGAAGAGTTCGTTGAGAAAGCCTCGGAAATCGAAGGTTCTTTCCTGAGGAAATACAGCGCTTATAAAGCCTTGCGGGACTCGGGGCACGTGGTCAAGACTGGCTTTAAGTTCGGGACTCATTTCAGGGTCTACAGGAAAGTCGAGTCCATAGTAAAAATTCCCCATTCCGAGTATCTTGTGAACGTCATCCCTGCAGATTACGAGTTCAGGCTGCCGGTTATGTCCGGAGCTGTCCGGCTTGCAAACAGCGTGCGTAAAAGAATGCTCTTTGCAGTTGAGAAAGGGGAAAAAGTCGAGTACCTGGATATAAGCAGAGTCAAAATGTGATCTTATATTGATCTATATTGTTCTTATATTGATCTTATATTGATCTTATATTGTTTCTTTGGCAGAACCGAATGAATGATTGACTTAATATTTCCTATTAATGGCTGTAACTGGCTTTATGGCTGTAACTGGCTTTATTGTTGACCTGAATAAACACATTTACCTTTCTCAAGGGTTCATAAAAACCGGGTTTTCATCGAAGGTGAAGTATAAATGTGGGATATTATTGCAGTGGACATTTCGGGCAGGCACGGGATAGAAGGAGGCTATTATATGGTATGTGCAGCAGCAGCTCTCACGGTTTCTGCCGACCATATAGAAAAGGTAAAACAGGTGAAAATTCTTCCCGTCTGGCTTAAAAGGGCACCAGGTCTGCTTGATATTGTCCAGTTAATAGAGGATACTACTGACCAGCTTTCCTTTGAGGGCACGATTGTGGCAGAGAAAGGGGATATGTATAACCAGCCCCTCTGGGTTCCCGAAAGCATGTTTTCCAGGGCATTTAAGTATCAGGAGTCCATAGCTGAGAGAATGGGTATTGAACTTGCTCATCATATCTCTTTGAGCGCTCGAAATTTACTCATTAAAGAACTTAATATCGAGGCGTAAAAATTTCAACAGAAGATAAAACGGAATCCGAAAACAGGGTAATTCTAGTAAAGAGGACAAACCCTCGGGCTGACCCTGAACGCAGCAAACATCTTTTTAAGGAACTGAGAGAGCTTGCAAAAGCCGCAGGCTATGTCACTGCAGGAGAGCTTACCCAGACAAGGTTTCCTGATTCAAGGTATCAGCTTGGGAAGGGAAAGATAGAAGAGCTTGCAGAACTTGTGAGGCAGAAGAAAGCCGGAAAGGTAATTTTCTATAACAGGCTTTCCACAATTCAGCTTTTTAATATCTCGGAAATCTGCGGGTGCCAGGTAATAGATAAGTTCCAGCTTATCCTTGAGATTTTTGCAAAAAGGGCTACCACACGCCGCTCCAAATTGCAGGTTGAACTTGCCAGGCTCAGGTATGAAGTCCCAAGGGCAAGAGCTATTGTTTCCCTCGTGAAAAAAGAGGAAAGGGCAGGTTTTATGGGACTTGGGGACTATGAGGACTCCTACGAACAGGACTTAAAGAAAAGGATAATAAGGATTGAAAGTGAACTTGAGTCCGCCGGAAAAGACGATGAGTCTCTGCGGGCTTTCAGGCACAGGAAAGGCTTTTCTCTTGTCGCTCTCGCAGGCTATACCAATGCTGGAAAAAGCACACTTTTCAATGCTATTGTTGATGAAAGCGTTAAAGCCCAGAATACGCTTTTTACAACCCTTGTTCCAACCACGCGGGCCCTTGATCTGGGCGGAAGAAAGGCCCTTTTGACAGATACCGTGGGGTTCATAGAGGAGCTTCCACACTGGCTTGTTGATGCCTTTAAGTCTACCCTCGATGAGATTTATCTCTCTGACCTTATCCTGCTGGTAGCCGATGTAAGCGAAAACCCCGAGATAATCCTGCAGAAACTTTCCACATCCCACGATACTCTCTGGGACCGCATCCGGGGGGTTCCCGTAATCACAGTGCTAAACAAAACGGATCTTCTTGATGAATCCAAACTTGAAGCCGTCATGGAAAAAATAGGCTATATGGCTCCTAATCCCATATTCGTTTCTGCAAAAGGAAAAACCGGCATGCAGGAATTAAAAGATGAAATTATCAAACATCTCCCTGCCTGGTCTTTCTATTCTTTTTCTCTTCCTAATTCGAAAAAAGGGATGTCGATTCTCTCCTGGCTTTACGATGAAGGCATTGTACACAGGGTTGAATATGGAGAGCGGATTTTAGTGGATTACGAAGCCAGAACAGATATCATCAACAGGATAAAGTCTCTGGAGCTGTGTCCTGATGAGCAAGGTTGAATAAGTTTTTTAATGCCTTTTCAGGTAATATGGAATAATGATAAGGGTTTCCAACTCTATAAAAACCATTGGTATATTACCCTTATATTTGCCAGCATTTTTCTTCCAGGAAAGTTTTTAGCATGGCTCGAATATCGCTCGTATCTATAAGGAATAATTTGTACTCCAAAGTCGTTTGCTTATTTGCAAACGGGTTTTTTCTTTCAGAGCTATTGCCTCCATCTTTAGAGTATAAATCTAAGATCCTGAGATCCCACGACCGTCGTTGATTATTTTTTTCTTCTTTTCCGTTTCAAAATTTATATAACTTCGACTAGCATTTTTATATTATCATGAAATTCGACCTTCACGTACATTCCGAGCATTCAAGGGATAGTAATTCAAGTCACAGGGACATCATTGAGACTGCCTGCAAAAGGGGACTTGATGGGTTTGCTATCTGTGATCACGATACCGTGGAAGGCGGGCTTGCCTGTGCGGAAAAAATCATGGAACTAGGTCTTGAAATTACAGTGATCCCGGGAGTGGAAGTGAGTTCTTCTAAAGGGCATATTCTGGTTCTCGGGGTCAGGGAAAACATTGAACCTTTCTTGAGCCCGGAAGAAACAATCCTGCAGGCAAGGAAACTTGGTGGCACAGTTATTATCCCTCACCCGTTCAAGCGCAGCTCCCACGGGATAGGAAGTTTCGAAGGGCTTGATATCGATGCAGTTGAGGTATTTAATTCTCGCTGCCTCTTTAATTCAGCCAACCGGAAAGCTCTGGAAGAGGCAAAAAGGCTCGGAATACCCGGGGTTGCGGGAAGCGACGCCCATACTCCCGAAATGGTAGGGCAGGCATACACTGATATAAACGCTTCTAAGAATACAGTTGAAGCTGTGCTAAGAGCCATCAGAGAAGGAAAAGTTGCCCCAGCAGGAAAAAATACGCCCACCTCAACTATCCTTAAACAGATGTCAGAAAGCGCAAAACGGAAAATAAAGAAAAAATTCTTTGGAATGTTTTAAAGGACTATCAGGATATATGGTTCACAGCTGAAGTCTTCAATGAATCATTTCTGGACCCATTTTTCAGGATTCGTTTTCATGATCTGAAATTTACATGATATTCATATATACATATATATATTCATCTTTGATCGACATGATAATCTTTTATGAGAGAGAATAAATCTACCATTGACTCTGCTTCCTTGTTTTTGTGTTGAAAGAAAAAGGATACAGGGTCAATCATATTTTACAGAACTTTCGGTACGCTATCATACTTGTGCGTAAGATTAATTCTGATTCCTTTTTTGTGTAATAAGTATAGTCAGCAATAGTAGAGTGGTAACAGAAATACTTGAAATTATATATTGATTATCCCTTAAGGACACGACCCAATTTTTCTTCATTTGATTTTCTTCTTTACCAGGTCAGCCTCCAGGATTTCTCTCAAGAAATTTCCTGACAGCAGCAGGCCCGTCCATCACTTCGGAAAGTTCCATTAACCTTCGGGTTTTCATACTATAAGTTTTATCTTCCATAACTTCCCGGATACAGGCAAGGATGACTTCAGGTGGGGTCAAATAACTCAACCGCTTTCCATATCCTTTTTCTTCGAGAATGGCGGCATTATTTTCCTGCTCTCTATGTCTTTCATCCGGAAATGAAAGAACAGGAAGCCCAAATGAAAGGCTCTCCATGATGGTTCCATGCCCACCGGCAGTAATTACCAGATCTGAGCCTTTGTAGTAAGGAAAAGGATTGTCTGTAAAACCCACAAACTCCACATTGCCTGGAATTTCATGGAACTGATCAGGGCATATGCCGGGCCCTGAGATAAAGGTATAATGAATGGCCGGGTCCAGTTTCGCAGCTTCAAGCACGTTCCTGAATATAACTGCTCTGTACCCGAAAGCTCCAATTGTCGAAAGAACGTTGGGGCGTTTGAAGTCTTTTACTCCGGCTTCCCGGTACCTGCACCGGATAAGAGGACCACTGAAAAAGATATTATTATTAATGTCCTTTGAAATGGTGAAATTTTTTTGATTTACGGAGTAAGGGGGTGGATAATCAGGGACTATTATTCCATTAACAGTGCTGAAAATATAATTATAAAATCTTTTGACAATCTTTCCTGCTGTTCCTAAAATCAGTCCTTTTTTCTGAAAAAATTCTTCCATATTGAACTGGTGCCCTATATAGTAAACAGGGATTTTCTTCATCTGTGCAACAAGGATACCTGAATAGTACCCGTCTGAAAGTACAAAATCTGGACCCAGTTCTTCAATCAGATTAAGCAGCTTTCTAAATCCTGAGGGTGAAAGGTTATTCAGCGTTTCTTTGATAGATTTTCCAATATCAAAGACCCCGGCCTCTCCAGCCAGCTTTATTTCTGCAGGGATTTCATATGCTGAATAACCTGTTTTTTGCACAAGTTCCTTTGAGTAACCATAAGCTCCAAACTTAACTTCATGTCCTGCCTCCATAAAATCTTTTCCAAGTGCAAGGCAGCGACTGGTGTGACCAAGTCCTTCTCCACACATAAACAGCAAGATTTTCATATCTCTATCCTCTGCCGTTATTTATAGCAATTAATGTGCAATAACTGTTTTCTTGAGTAGAACATTGCTTGCAGAGTTCTAAAAGCTTCAAAAACGAGCTGAGTAATTCGAAAAATAAAAAGAAGAGATTTGAAGTAAAATCCATCTCGGAGGAAGTAACATGGAGAGGATTCAGAAAATTCCTTAGCGATGCTATGCTTTTTGCTCTGTTCGTATATTTTGGGTGTTTGTGTTTTTGGTTCCACGCTACTAATA
Source organism: Methanobacteriota archaeon (assembly GCA_030054735.1). Classification (GTDB taxonomy): domain Archaea; phylum Halobacteriota; class Methanosarcinia; order Methanosarcinales; family Methanosarcinaceae; genus Methanosarcina. The sequence continues at coordinate 28,805 of JASGVX010000045.1, forward strand.
ATTAATACTCACATCTTATATATATACTTTTTCTTTTCCTATATATTCATTTCATCAAATATAGTATTTAGCTTATAGATATATATCCAAATTCCACATCTCTTCTTTCGAGTGTTTTTGAAGGATAATCTGCCCAAAAGAGGCGTGTTTATTTCTTCTTTTCAATTATCACTCCTCAAATGCTTCTCAATTTTATATTTTTCAGTAACTATTCAGCCCATATAAAACAATATCAATAGCCATCTTTATTAATACCCAGGAGACAAATTTCTGTAATTTGATTTTCTTTGACTGCTGGCGGTTGCCTGCGTTTTCTCATTGTTTATAAGTTAATTCTCAGCTTCCTTGTTTTCGTTAGAATCAATATCAATAGGCATGTTTTGGTAGGCTGAATAGTTACATTTTTCATAAGATTCTTTTTTAGCAATCAATTTATTTTTCTCCAAATACATATACTAATTAAAAAAATATATTTTTTAGCGAAACATCTTTATAGATCAATCTCTTCCTTTTAATTGTATAAGAATTTATTGAATACTTTGCACAGAAAGAAACACAATAAAATGGTCGTGCATGTTTTATGCAAGGAAAACTTGAAAACAATCCTAAATCAACGATAAGTTCTGAGATTGCAGAAACCTTACTCAAGGAAGGATGGAAAAAGATGGACCTGCATGTTCACTCATCATGTTCCTACGATGTCCCTCCAGCAAAGGCAATGCACCCTGCAGTTCTTTTTGAAAAAGCGAAGGCTAAAGGACTTGATTATGTGACCTTTACCGACCATGATACTGTCGAAGCATATAACCTGCTAGGCTGGGATAAAGAGGGGCTTATACCAGGTGTTGAGATTTCAATCAAAGATCCAAAAAATGTAGGTCATACCCTTCACATTAATGTTTTTGAGTTTGACCAGGAAGAGTTTGGAGAACTTGAGGCTATTGCCAGCCAGGAACGTGATTTCAAAAGTATTATCCGCTATCTCAGAGTTCACGACCTTCCACATATATACAACCACCCATTCTGGTTTGCCATAGGAGACCTTCCCAATCTCTGGGCAGTACCTGAACTCGTAAAACAGTTCCCTGTAGTTGAATATAACATGCAGGATCTAACGGAAAAAAACCTGATTACTGCTGCTATTGCCCGAAAATATGGAAAGGGACTTGCTGCTACCACAGACAGCCACACAGGTGGTATGGGTTCAGTATATACTCTTGCAAAAGGAGATTCTTTTAGAGAATATTTTGAAAATATAAAAAATGGCAGGTCGCTTATAGTAGTAGAAGAAGGAGCGCAGCGCCATCTTACAAAAGAACTGAGTGCCTGGGTCGAACTGGTTTTTTCGATGGATAGAAATGTAAGGAGGGAAAAGAATTTTACTACAAATGTGAAGGCTTTTGACAGGTTGATAAATTTCTTTGCAAATGAGAGAATTAAAGAGTTTCCAAGAATTAACGATTTTGCGATGAGATTTTTCCAGAACTTTTCCAGGTCTGGACTGCCTGCTTACTTATATATGAGGGCAGAAAAGCCTCTGGTTTCTAGAATAGAAAAAATAGTTAGTCTTACAGCATAAAATTCATGATAATGCCCCAAAAAAGTTCAGAATAAAACACAGGTAAAAAGTAATAGGCAGACTGGAGAACTCAGTTTTAATCCTTTCTGAAAATTAAATAATCGGCAGATTATGGTATTTTTAATAAAAACTAAGTCCATTTTTGGTACATTTCTGCAAACAGACTCGATAAATACTTAGATGCCGATTCAAAATATATTCTTTTTCTGCAATCAGGATCTTGCTATTGAATACGGTTTTGAAACTGATTTCATCCCATAAATAGGAATATTTTTTATTGCTCGGTGCCAGCGTGCTCAGCCTCGCGCAGGGCTTCTGGATAGAAATGACAAATAAGTATCATTCAGGATTACGAAATAAGATCACTGATTCATAGATAAGACCGCAAGAAACAAAAAGCAGATTCGTAATTCAGCCAGTCGATGAGCAGTAAAAAATTTACATTCTACTGGAAACCAGATATATTTAAATAATCGCAAGCACTCTAAAACCCAAGAAATTCTTACACTCATTTCTCATCACGGAGTGTCTTTATGCCAGAATCAGAAATTCCAAAAGAATATAACGCAAATGAGGTTGAGAAAAAGTGGATGGAGAAATGGGACCTCTCCATGTACCACTTCAACTGGGGAGAAGATACCCGTCCCCAGTATATAATTGATACTCCACCTCCATACCCTACAGGTAATTTTCATATCGGAAACGCGCTCAACTGGTGTTATATCGACTTTGTCGCCAGGTACAAACGCATGCGTGGGTATAACGTAATGTTTCCCCAGGGCTGGGACTGTCACGGCCTGCCGACAGAAGTTAAAGTTGAAGAAATCCACGGAATTACAAAAAACCAGGTCCCAAGAGCTGATTTTCGCAGGATGTGCAGAGAACTTACAGCAGAAAACATCGACAAGATGCGTAAAACAATGCTGCGCCTGGGCTTCTCTGCGGACTGGAGCAACGAATTCGTTACCATGGAGCCCTCATACTTTGTAAAAACACAGAAGTCTTTTGTAAAGATGTACAACAACGGGGACATTTACCACGAAGACCACCCTGTAAACTGGTGCCCCCGCTGTGAAACTGCCATTGCTTTTGCAGAAGTGGAATATGAAGCAGGCCAAACGAAACTTAATTTTGTCCACTTCGACAAGGTAGATATCGCAACTACAAGGCCGGAACTGATGGCAGCGTGCGTTGCAGTTGCAGTTAACCCCAAAGATGAGCGTTACAGCAAATATATCGGTCAAGAAATTACAGTGCCAATCTTCGGGCAGAAAGTAACCCTGATTGCTGACGAATCTGTCGAGCCCGAATTCGGTACAGGCGCTGTGATGATCTGTACTTTCGGAGACAAGCAGGATGTGCGCTGGTGGGCAAAGTACGGACTAGCACTTGTAAAAGCAATTGACAAGCAGGGCAAGATGACAAAAGCTGCAGGCAAGTACGAAGGCATGAGCATTCCCAAATGCAGAGAAGCTGTCATTTCTGACCTTAAAGCTGCAGGCTTCCTCTATGACCAGAATATCCTTGAACAGAATGTAGGGCTCTGCTGGAGATGTGACACCCCAATAGAAATCCTTTCCGAGCCCCAGTGGTTTGTCAAAATCAACCACGAAGGCATCCTGAAAGCTGCAGACGAGATTAAGTGGTACCCTGAATACATGAAAGTCAGGCTCCAGAACTGGACAGGCACTATGGAATGGGACTGGTGCATTTCCAGGCAGAGGATCTTTGCAACCCCTATTCCTATCTGGTACTGCAAGAAGTGCGGCGAAGTCATGATTGCCGAAGAGAGCTGGCTCCCGATTGACCCGAACGAAAATGCACCAAAGAAAACCTGTGCCTGCGGGTCAACTGAATTCGAACCCGAAACCGATGTCCTGGATACCTGGATGGACTCTTCGATTACAGCATTAGATGTTACTGGCTGGGAAAGTGAGCATGAGCTCCGTCTGCCTGCCCAAATCCGTCCTCAGGGGCATGATATCATCAGGACCTGGGCTTTCTATACTATACTGAGAAGCCTGGCGCTTGAAGGAAAGAGGCCCTGGGACTCTATAGTGATTAATGGAATGGTGCTCGGGTCCGACGGGCACAAGATGAGCAAATCTCTTGGAAACGTTATCTCTCCAGAAGAAGTGACCACACAGTACAGTGCAGACGCTTTCAGGCAGTGGGGCGCTGTTGGGGGTTCTACAGGCTCGGACGTAATGTTCCGCTGGAAAGATGTGATCTCAGCATCTCGCTTCCTGCAGAAGATGTGGAGTATCTACAGATTCTCGATGTCCCACTTAAAGGACTTTGAGCCTGAAGATGCCAAAAACTTCCCAATGGACTCTCTCTACACAATTGACAGGTGGCTCCTGAGCAAGCTTAACAGGCTTATAGATACAGCCACAAAGGAGTTTGACGAGTACCAGTTCGATTCTACCTTCAAAGCCATCAGGGGCTTTGCCTGGGAGATTCTTGCAGATAACTACCTGGAACTTGTGAAAGGCAGGCTCTATGGAAAAGATGCAGAAGGCAGGAAAGCAGCCCAGTATGTGCTATATACAACAACCAGGACCCTTTCCCTTATGCTGGCTCCATTTATACCTTTCTTTGCAGAAGAGATGTACTCAAGCTTCGATAAAGAAAGCGTGCACACTCAGGCCTGGCCATCGCTTAATGAAAGTCTGATAAGCGCAGAGGCTGAAGCCGAAGGCGACATGATCAAAGAGATTACAGGTGAGACCCGCAGATACAAGTCAGACCTGGGAATGGCTCTCAACGCTCCGCTGAAGAAAATAGAGATCTACAACGCAGAGATCGATACTAGGGACATTTCAGGGGCTACAAACTCCGAGGTTGAACTTATGAAAGGAGCTCCTGCATTTGAGTACGTGCCTGTTGAAGTTAAACCCAATATGGGCATTCTGGGGCCGCGCTTTAGAAAAGATGCGGGAGCCGTTGTGAAAGCCCTCGAGGCCGAAGGTCCCGCTTCAGTTGAGGCTCAGGCAGCTTCAGGAAAAATAACCGTTACTGTAAACGGAGAAAAAATAGAACTCGGACCCGAAGCAGTTGAGGTCCGGAAAGAAGTAATTTCCGGAGGGCGTGAGGTCGACGTGCTTGATGTAAAAAGCGCAGTAGTCGTAATTGTAAGGTAACTCGAGTTGCATCTCCCGAATTGCGTCTCCCGAATTGCGCCTCGGGAGGTGCAACTCAGGCATTTCAAATTAAGTTTAACGATTCCAGACCCACTTTGATAAAAGTCAATCCAAATATAATCTGGGCGATTCCCAGTGCGCGAACGATAGAAAAATAATATTTACTGTTAATAAAATACTTTGACTTCTCTACAATTAACGCAACAATTACCTTTGAACCTACAAGAAGTAAATAGAAACCTGTAATAAATAAAATTGTAGCCCATATATGAATGCTTAAACTCTTAAGAATTATTGGCCCGCCTATGGACAGCCAGAAGACATATGGATGCGGGTTCCCAAAATTGACAATTACTCCTTTTTTAAGGGCGTCTTTCTTTTCTACATTTAATTCGATGCTGTTCTTTTTTATTTTAAAGGATTCGATTCCTGAATATATCAGATATGAAGCTCCAAAAAAAGCAATAATTCCTATAAAAAGATCAGAACTTTTCAGATGCGACATAACAAACAGTACAGCTAAAATTATTGGCAGGTCTGTAATTAGAGGAGATACTGCAACCTTTATTCCTTCCAGCTTGCCGTGCTGCAGAGTTTCAGATATGGTTATAGCAAGGAGAGGGCCCGGAGATGTACCTGCGGCAAGGCCAAGAAAAGCTCCCAGGGCTAAATATTCGATAAGATCTAACATCTGTGTCGCCTCATTTTTTGGAAGGAAAGAGGCGTTTACGCCTCAATCTTCGAAAACAGAACTGCTCCAACCATACAGATAAGGGCGGATAGTGAACCTACTATTGCAAGGTCATTATAAATACCAAATACACTTATGCCTGTAAAGGCTCCTCTCATGCCGTCCACACCGTAAGTTAGTGGGTTGACCCTGCTTAAGAAATAGATTGCAGGAGGCAGATTTTCCAGAGGGAAAAGGGCTCCTGAGAGAAAAAAGATTGGCATTATCAGGAAGTTCATTATAAGCTGGAAGCCGTGCATATCTTTCATTTTTGAGGCAATTGCAAGGCCAAAGCCGGTAAAGAAAATAGCTATCAGGAACATGAAAATTAATCCCAGCCCAAGGCTTCTGAGACCGGGCACCCTGAACCCGAGGACATAAGTCAGACAAAACACAATCAGTCCCTGGACCATGGCTATGCTTGCACCTCCAAGGGTTTTACCAAGCATTATTTCTGCCCTTGAAATCGGAGCCACAAAGGTTTCCTTGAGAAAACCAAACTGCCTGTCCCATATAACCTCCAGACCTGAAAAAATGGCTGTAAAGAGGATTGACATCGAAACAATTCCGGGTGCGAGGAAGTCCATGTAGTTTTCTCCTCCGCTTGCTTTTGCATACATCGGGCCGAACCCGAATCCGAAAGCCACCAGAAAAAGCACGGGCTGCCCGAGAGAACCAAGAAGCCTGGCTTTGGAGCGCCAGTAATGTTTTAGCTGCCTGAGCCACAGGATATAGATTACTTCAATCAATACCTGCCCCTCCTTCTCATTCCCCTTATCGTTCGCATTTTATTTCCAGGCACGTTATCATCCCTGATGTCCCTGCCTGTCAGCTTCAGAAAAGCCTCTTCTAAAGACTCGGTTTCTGTCCTTTTCTTTATTTCTTCAACGGTGCCAGATTCTATAATTCTCCCGTGGTCAATAATTGCAATCTGGTCTGCAACCGCTTCGGCTTCTTCCATGTAATGCGTGGTTAGAAAAATTGTCATTCCTTTTTCTTCATTCAGTCGCTTTATATGGCTCCATATGGAATTTCGGGTCTGGGGATCAAGCCCTACGGTGGGCTCGTCAAGGAAAAGGATTTTCGGGTAGTGGACAAGAGCCCTTGCAATCTCAAGCCTGCGCTTCATGCCACCAGAATATTTTTCAACGTAGTCTCCCCGCCTTTCCCATAGCCCTACAATTTCAAGGGCCTGCCGGATCCTGTCCTCCCTCTCTTTTCTGGGGACTTTGTAGATTACTGCGTGGTATTCCATATTTTCGTAAGCAGTAAGCTCTTCATCAAGGCTCCGGTCCTGAAAAACTATTCCAAATGAAGCCCTCGCTTTATCCTGTTCTTTAAGTGCATTGAAGCCATTTATCATTATCTCTCCCGATGTGGGTTTCAGGACTGTTGTAAGCATTTTGATGGTTGTTGACTTGCCTGCCCCATTAGGGCCGAGGAAAGCGAAGATGGAACCTGTTTCAACATCAAAACTGATCCCATTTACTGCTGTAAAATCCTCGAATTTTTTTGTAAGAGATTGAACTGAAAGTATGATTTGCATGAGAGAACCCAAAATTCTTTTTTCAATGAGTAAAGAATTAGTTTATGCATTTCAGTGAAAGTATCCCGTTTAAGAAAGAACGCCTTGAGCAGTTAAACCGAATATTTATAAAGGGCAAGATTTGTAAGGATATATCTTTCTGCTACTGAAATGAAGACATTGTTTATTATGTTATCTAAATAACCCTTTAATTATAATATATTATTTATAAATAATCTTTCAATATTAAACGGCCTGTTATATCATCTCAATATGTTTCCACTACATTTTACATCTTCAGGTCTCTTCATTCTGAATTCATTTTTTAAAAGGAAAAGGCTTTAAATCTCTGAGGAAATGTTTTATTGAAGACAAAAGGACTGGCTTTCAGGCTTTAATAAAGACAATGTCCAAAGCCTTTCTATTGCTATTTCCTTGATATTTGAGTTAGTTTCTTCAAATCTGTTTATTTGATTCAGGATTTGCTTTACATTACTCAAGAATTAATCAGATATTTGTCATTTAGTTTATGTTCTATAAAATTCATCAGATGCTTGTGATCTATAAAAAAGCAGTTATGACTCTACAAGATGTCCGTTATTTATTTCGTGCTTATCAGACCCTATTCGCTAATTCATCAATTCTTCAACTGTCTGTATACAGTTCAACCAGTCAAAAATCGTCTAATATCAAAATCCATCTTAACATAAGCCTGTAAGCCTATTATATAACAGGAATAGGCGGGAGCAATAAGATATGAAAAGAAAATGGGAACGGGACTTAGGACTTCAAGGACGAATGCTTTTTACGATGTTTCTTCTGGCAGTAGTTTATATTTCTTTCCTGGCATTCCTTTCGTATTCTGGAACACCTCAGGTTATCATGATTTCATTCATTGGCCTTTTCATGGCTATCCAGTACTTTTATTCGGATAAAATGGTACTCTGGACAACCGGGGCAGAAATTGTTTCTGAAAGTGAGGCTCCTCAGCTGCATGGGATGGTTACCAGGCTCTGTGCAATAGCCAACCTCCCAAAGCCTCAGGTCGCAATTGTCAGGACACAGGTTCCAAACGCCTTTGCTACAGGCAGAAGCCAGAATAAAGCTGTTGTTGCAGTTACGACAGGAATTATGGACAAACTCTCTCCGGCCGAACTTGAAGCAGTACTTGCCCACGAACTGAGCCATATAAAGAATAGAGACATGGCTGTCATGACAATTGCCAGTTTTCTCTCAACTGTGGCTTTCTACATTTTCCGCTACAGCCTTTACTTCGGGGATATGGGAGGAGGCAGGAGGAGAGATGGTGGAGGTATTTTGCTTGTATGGCTTGTTTCCATTGTAGTCTGGGTTGTCAGTTTTATACTGGTCCGTGCTCTTTCCCGCTACAGGGAATTCTCTGCAGATAGGGGAGCTGCAGTCATCACCGGACAGCCTGCAAACCTTGCCTCTGCCCTTATGAAAATAAGTGGAGTAATGGACCGGGTGCCAAAAGATGATCTCAGAAAAATAGAAGGGATGAACGCCTTTTTCATTATACCTTCACTTTCAGGCTCTTCCATAATGGAGATTTTTTCCACCCACCCATCTGTGGAAAAAAGAATATCCATGCTTGAAAAGATGCAGCAGGAAATGAGTTAATAAGAAAGGCAGGTTAATAAGAAAGAAAGTTGAAAATAAATTAATAATGGGATAACAAGGGGATAAGCTGAATGGGTTTCCGGAATTTTATGGATGCGTTTCTCGGAAGGAGCAGTCTTCCGAAAGCAAAAAGTGACAAGCTATTTGCAATCTCTACAGCAAGCATTACTCTCGAGAGCAATCTTGGCCTGAAACCTTCAGGATCTGCAGGGATTTGTTTTAAGCCATTAGGGGCTAGTTCTTACGAATCCACCCAAAAGGAGATCGAAGAGCTTCTGGAATTCAGTTCAAAGGAGACCGAGACCGAATTCAGGATGGAAAAAGACGAATTCAATTTTCTCTGGGCTATTTTTAAAGACCCTCAATTTGAAGATCTCGTTGCCAGTATTCATCTTGTAAGCCAGACCCTTGAAGACAGGGGTTTTGGCGAGCAGATCCTCTGCGCCATTTACAGGTTTGATGAGCCTGAAGCCCTGACCTCCGGAAATGATGAAAAAGCTCCTGGAAATGCAGGCCGTGGAAAAGCGGTTTACTGGATCTACAATTTTAAACAGGGAACTTATTATCCTTTCATCCCTCTTTCTGGAAAGGAGAGGGACAGTCCCTTTGAATTCAGATTAAGAGCAGAAATGGAAAGGGAAATGCCTGTCGAAAAGAATGTGGAAAAATGCTATCCTCTCTGGGGAATTCCTTTTTGAAATTGTCAAGCCTTTTATAATGTAAAAACTCTCTTCCTTCAACCAGGAGTAAGCCAGGAAATGAAGATCGCAGGAATTGATGAAGCCGGGAAAGGTCCGGTAATCGGGCCCATGTGCATAGGAGGCGTAAGTATCGATGAGTCTAAAGCCCATATACTCAAGGTACTTGGGGTTGCAGATTCCAAGAAACTGGCGCCTAAAAAAAGGGAGCAGCTTGCAGCCCAGATTAAAAAATACGCAGACGGCTTTTTTGTTCTAGAGGTCAGCCCTTCTCAGATTGACGAGCTCAGGAAAATAATGACTATGAATGAGATCATGGCCGTCTGCTTTGCAAAAGTGCTTGAACAGTTGAAGCCGGATATTTTGTATGCCGATGCTGCTGATGTGAAAGCCGAACGTTTTGCCGAAAATATCCGCAGGCAGTATGCAAAAATCAGCCCTGAACATGCAAAAAAAATAGAAATAATCTCCATGCACCAGGCAGACGCCACTTATCCTGTAGTATCGGCAGCCTCAATTATTGCAAAAGTGCGCAGGGATGAGCTTATAGGAGAGCTAAAAAAAGAATGGGGCATGGACTTCGGAAGCGGTTATCCCTCGGACCCGAAGACAAAAGACTTCCTTTTAAAATGGGGAAAAGAGCACTGCGGAGAATTCCCGGGTATTGTCAGGCATTCCTGGCAGACTGTGGAAAACATAAAGCAAGAACTGGAAAAGTCCTGATAAGAGAAAGCCAGGCTTTCTAAAATCTACCTGGAGATCCATCTGAGCTCTGGTCCAAAAAAGAATTTTAAAATATTTCTCAAGGAGCTATAACTCTGGTTTTTCCGTCCTTTTAAATTCTCAAAATTCAATCACAGTTTTTCAGAGGGTTTTTCGATCTTCATTAAAAAGCCGGGAAAAAATAGGAAAGCTGGAATAATGATAATTACAAAGAGATAAAAATATTCAAAAACAATAAAATTCTAAAAGAGAGATAAGAAAATCCTTTCGGATTTTCTCCTGCTTCAAATATATTTGTTGAAAAGGATTATACTGCTGCAGGTGCGGCGGGTGCAGCTGCGGCGGGTGCAGCTGCGGGAATTGCTTCGACCTGGGTTTTCCTGATCTCGACTCTGCGGAGCGGGTAGATGAACTTGGCCTGCCTGTAGATGGCTGCTGAGAGCCTGCCAAGGATTGCTTCCTGTATGAAGGTCTCGAAATCGGTTTCGGATGCTCTCTTCTTGACGATGTCAACCATCATTTCCCTGATGGCCATCATCTGGCTTGAGCGTGCTCTCTTGATGGTGAAGCAGGTCGGCTTTACGCGGATAACATAGCCGTCTTTGGTCTGGACTTCGATGTTGGCATCGATCCTGGAGGTCTGCCTCTTTACGATTGAGCGGATATAGTCGGTTGTGAGTTCGTGGCCTATGAGGTCGGTAGTAGCTACATCTCCGACAACGTTGTTGATCCTGAGGATGACCTTTGTGTTGTTCTTGGTCATGTCGTTGGTAAGTTCACCAACTGTGGTCTCAACATTGCGGCCTATGAGCAGTGCAGGGTCTCCTGCAAGTGTGCTCCCCACAACAGCCCTTTTTAAGTAAACAGGGGCTTCAATATTGTACCATTCTTTGGATTTCCATCCGTCAATTTTTCTCTGTACTTTCTTTCTTGCCAAGTAATTCCTCCGAAGTAACTCGTAAATGTAGTTTTGTTTTGCTTTGTCCTGACGCCTTCAGGCAGTCTCAGGTTTTTGTCTTCCTAATGCTCAGGTGAGCATTTCCATAATCAATGAGTGTGAAATGTTTTCAGGCGTTTCTGCACTGCAGCAGTTTCGCTCTTTTGCAATCTTCTTCATGCAATACAAAAATCTCTGAGCCTCTTAACGTTTCCGGACTGGGGCCCCATCCCATCTGCCGACAGCCACAGGCTCCTGTTTGTCAAAAAGATGACCGGAAATCGGCCAGATATTCTCAGAAATTAGTGGATAATAACTAGTTAATGGCTCCACTATACACATCATTTCCATATATAAAGAAATCGGTCAGAAACACGTTCTGCACTGTTATTCACAGCGCAGGGAGAACGGAATATAGGAAAAAAGGAACTAAAAGGAGCAGGAAGTAGTTTAGACATGGTGAAAATTGAATAATATCGTTTTTTGGTCTCTAAATACAGCATAATAGCTGCCTTCCCTCCTGCATTAAATTCCAGTAAATACACGTTTTATTGAAAACCGATAGCAGGAAAAATGTGAATATGAGAAAAATTGCTGCGGAAAGGGGGATAGCTTAAACACCCCTTGTTATTTCATCTGCAATTAATTCCGCCTGCTTAAGCACTGTTTCTGTAGCAAGTGCTTGCATATCTGGTGGATAACCATATTGCTTTAATGTCCTTTTTACAATTACTTTTAATTTGGCCCTGACGCTTTCTTTAATTGTCCAGTCAATGGATGCGTTTTGTTTTACCTTTTCAAATAAAACAACGGCTAATTCCCGTAATTTTTCTTTTTGCATTACTTCCCTGGCACTTTCATTAGCTGCAATTGCTGTGTAAAAAGCATATTCAAATTCAGACAGGCCCATTTCCTGGGGCTCTTTGTCCATCCGTTTGATTTCTTTACTAAGTTTAATTAATTCTTCAATGACCTCAGCCGCAGTTAATACCTTGTTCTGATATTTCGCGATAGAATTTTCCAGCATTTCCATCAGTGACCTGCTCTGAATAAGGTTCTTCTTTGTGCGAGCTCTTATTTCATCATTGAGCAACTTTTTCAGGACCTCAAGAGCCAGATTTTTGTGTTTCATATTCTTGACTTCTAAAAGGAAATCCTCTGATAATATGGAAATATCTGGTTTTTTAATTCCAGCTGCATCAAAGACGTCTATGACCTGTTCAGTAACAAGTGCCTTATCAATAACCTGCCTGATCGCAGTTTCAATTTCCTCGTCTGTTTTACCGGTGCCGGTACTGTCAAATTTAACAAGCCTGGCTTTTACTGCCTGATAGAATGATATTTCGTCCTTTACATCCATTGCCTTTTCGTGCGGGATAGCAATGGAAAACGCCTTTGACAAAGCAGTTACTTCATCAATGTACCTTTTTTTGCCATTTTCAAGGCCCAGGATATGTTCTTCTGCTTCAAGTATGATTGAAAGCTTTCTGGATGTGTCCACTTCAAAGTAATCATCAAAGGTAAATCCATAGAACATCTGTGATACGATTTCCAGTTTCTCAAGCATTAGCTGAACCGCTTCTTCCTGAAGTAGAGCAGGATCACCCTTCCCTCCGCTGTCAGAGTAGAATGATAAAGCTTCTTTTAAGTCGGATGCTATTCCCAGGTAATCAACAATCAGGCTGCCGGGCTTGTCTTTGTATACACGGTTTACCCGTGCGATCGCCTGCATGAGGTTATGACCTTTCATTGGCTTATCGATGTACATCGTGTGAAGACAGGGGACATCAAAACCTGTAAGCCACATATCCCGGACAATTACCAGTTTCAGTTCGTCTTCAGGGTCTTTCATCCGTTCTGCTAAAGCTCTCCTTTGGTCTTTTGTAGTGTGATGTTTCGATATTTTGGGGCCATCTGAGGATGCTGAGGTCATGACGACCTTGATTGCACCTTTTCTGAGGTCTTCACTGTGCCAGTCCGGTTTTATCTTAATAATTTCATCATAGAGGTCGGCAGCTATCCTTCGTGACATTGTAACGATCATCCCTTTGCCTTCGAACACTTCCTGTCTTTGTTCGAAGTGAGTTACAATATCCTGTGCAATCTGTTTTATCCGGGCCTCACTGCCTATCAGGGCTTCCAGCTGGGTCCATTTTGCTTTGATTTTCTGGGTTTCTGCAAGGTCTTCTTTGTCCAGCTCTTCATCCAGTTCTTCGACAAGTTTTTTTCCTTCACTGCTGAGAATGACTTTTGCCAGCCTGCTCTCATAATATATCTTTACTGTGGCGCCGTCCTCAACAGATTGTGATATGTCATATATGTCAACATAATTTCCAAAAACAACAGGCGTGTTTACGTCTGTTTTTTCTATCGGCGTTCCGGTAAAACCAAGGAAGGTGGCATTGGGAAGGGCGTCACGTGTGTATTTCGCAAAACCATAAACGGTTTTTTTGCCGGTTACGTTTCCCTGCTTATCTTTGACGTCGATAATTTTTGCCTTGAAGCCGTATTGTGTCCGGTGTGCTTCGTCAGCTATGACAATGATGTTTTCCCTGTCTGAGAGTATAGGGTAAACGTTGCCTTCTTCAGGCTGGAATTTCTGTATGGTGGTAAATACGATTCCACCGGATGCAACGTTTAATAGTTGTTTCAAATGCTCCCTGTTCTCTGCCTGCACAGGTTCCTGCCTCAGGAGCTGCTTTGAAGCGGCAAAGGTGTCAAAAAGCTGGTCATCAAGATCGTTTCTGTCAGTGATTACTACCAGGGTGGGATTGTCCATTGCCAGCACGATTTTTCCTGTATAGAATACCATGGTAAGGGATTTGCCGCTTCCCTGGGTGTGCCAGATGACACCACCTTTCCGGTCTCCTACTGGCTGTTTTTTCACTCCTGGAAGGCCATAACTTTCGGGACTTTCATGCTGTATGGGAATTTCACGCTGTATGGGAATTTCATGATGTATACCTGAAGTATTCCAATCCCAGTTTTCCTTTGCAGGGTAGCCCGCTGCTCTGAGTGTTGATTCTACCGCCCGGTTAACTGCATAGTACTGATGATATGCAGCGAGCTTCTTTACGGTTTGAATCGTAATGATGCCTGTTGCCGAGTCTTCTTTTTTAGTTTTTTCAAATACGATGAAGTGCCGGAGAATATCCAGGAGAGTGGTTTTTTCAAGCATCCCTTTGATGAGTGTTTCGAGTTGTCCTATGAGTGCTGAGGCTTCAACCTTTCCATCCGAGCTTTTCCATGCCATAAACCTGGTGAACCCAGCGGAGAGGGAGCCTGACCTGGCTTCGAGACCATCGGAGATGACCATAAAAGCATTGTATGTAAATAAAGATGGGATGCTTTGTTTATAGGTCTGCAGCTGCATGAATGCAGAATTTACGGTTGCATTCTCATCAGCAGGGTTCTTGAGTTCGATAACTACAAGAGGAAGACCGTTTACAAAAAGAATGATATCTGGACGTTTGTTCACATTGTCCTCAATAACAGTGAATTGATTGGCAACAAGGAAATCATTATTTTCAGGGTCCTTAAAATCAAGAAGCCAGACCAGATCGCCCCGGTCTGCCCCGTCTTTTCTGTAGCTTACGTTTATGCCTTCAGTAAGCATCCTGTGAAACGCTTCGTTGTTGGAGATGAGTTCAGGAGAGTTCAGGCGCCGAACCTGCCTGATAGCGTCTTCTCTTGCATCTGCAGGTATGCCGGGATTGATCCTGCCAACTGCTTTTCGCAGGCGTCCTGACAACAGCAGATCCTCGTAGCTGGCCCTTTCTGGGGTTTTGCCATCTGGGGCAATGTCAGGGGCATAGATGTACTGGTAGCCCTGCTGTTCAAGAAGTTCAATGGCGAAATTTTCTATTTCGGACTCTGTGATCTTATTTGCAGCCATCTCTGCTCTCCCTTATGCGCCGTATCTCTCTCGCGGAATATGCAAAGTTCATTTTTTGCACATTGCTTTCTTCGTCCGGTTCCCCACTGCTGAAAATGTTCTGAATATGTCTGGGAATAACACTCCTGTCTTTAGAAGTGTAGAGGATGAAATCCGACTGCTGCGTTGTAACTTCATCTCTATTCATCTGGCTGCTTCCTCCTGAGCTAATTTTACCCTTACTTCCCCGCTCATCAGTTTAGGCAACAGCGTATCCCGCATTTTTTCGAGGGTGCGGATTTGAGCTTTATTTTTATTGATTTTATCAAATTGAGATTCCGTTACTTCTTTAAACTTTGCTAATAACTCATCTGGGAACTTAGGAAATTCTAATGTTTTTAAATTTGTTTGATTAATTTTAGGTTGCACTGCACCTGTTACAATTCTATCAATATTCGTTATTGATAAATAATTCCAAATAAAAAAATTGTTATATGGTTGTTTAGCTTTAATTACATGTGCATGATTATTAACCCAAAACTTTCCAGTGGCATATTGTAAAACTGGATAACCTTCCTCTGTTCTGACTGTTCCATCCTCGCCTAAAAGAATATATTCTCCATCAAAAATATAATTATTCACGTAATCCAAGATAGTTGCAGCTCCATAATATGGGTACAATCTACCTTCTTTCATTTTATTTCGTTCCATCTTCGATAGAGGAATTCTTTTATGATCAAGAATTTCAATTACATCACCCAGTACCCCTTCCTCCCACTCCTCATCCGCCTCTTCCACAAACCACTGCCTGAACAGCGTTTCCGCCATAGCTTCTAGGGTCTTGTTCTGGCGGTGGAGCAGGTCAATCTTATCGTCGAGGCTGGAAAGGACGGAGGCGATAGCGCGCTGTTCGGGGAGAGGGGGAAGAAGCAGTGGAATGCTTTCAACGACTTTTCTTTCTGCAATATTAATCTGAACAGAACCATGAGAAGCTTGTGTGAGTAATGCAAACCCTTGCCTTGAAGATAAAAAATAATATAGATACAAGAGTTCTATCTTTTCTGTATTCGGTCTCAAAATGAGCAATGCTTGGCTAATTATTCCTTTAGGATCCTCTTCTTTAATAATTGAGATTTTGCCAACTGTACCGGAACAACTAATGATCAAATCATTTGTCCTTACTTGAAATCTTTTAAGTTCGTTGAATTTGTCCTCATCTATAAAGAAACGAAAATCACGACTATTGTATATTGCGTTTTTCTGTTCGTAAACCGGTATCCCAGAATCTTTCATTTCTCCACGCTTAAGAGAGGAACCAAATGGTCCACGAATATATCCTTTTTCAACGAGAATATCACCAATTTCAGTTTCCTTCCACTTCCCCTTCACTTCATCCCCTCCAGCCATGTGAGCATTTCAACTGTTCCCACATCCATTTTTGAGAAGACAAACCTTTCCGCGCTCTCGCTTCTCAGTACTGCTGAAAGCATTGCAAGTCCCGGCTCAGTAAAAGCATATGGCAAATATTTTCTATCTTGACCGCGTCTGGGCTCTATGGCCGCATTTTGCGGCCTTAAAAGACCGTATTCTCTTGCAGACAGTTGAAACATGAATTCTTCAGGAAATCGCTCAATATCACGTTTCACCTCTTCGTTCAGCCTTTTAACTTCAACTCCGCAGAACCCCGCCAGGTCCTCATCCAGCATAACCTGGACTCCGTGAATAGTATTTATCCTGCTCTGGATCTCTTCCGGTACTGGCAATTCACTTCCATCCATATCGCTTCAACCTCTGCTGCCTTAACGATCTGCACAACACCTGTGCATTCAAGCAGATATATGCACAAAATTTTTATATTTTTGTGCATTGATGAGATATATGCACAGAAGATTTGCATTCTCTCCAGCAAACGCTCATCTTCTCTTCTACCCGTATTCTGTCATTTCCCAAATATTTCATACAGCCCCTTATTCTTGAAAATAAACTCGTTCCCGACCTTCTCCTTTTCAAGTATACCCAAATCCACCAGCCTGTTCAGGTATTTGCTTGCAGTGTTTCTCGATGCAACCCCCCTTTCCACAAGGAAGGCATATTTGCAATATACCTGCATAAACAGGATCTCAAGCAGTTCAAAACTGTAAATATCAGGAACTTCACCCTGCATCTTCTCTTTCGTATCATTGAACAAATCTATAATGGTCAGTACCTTATCAAGGGTGTATTTTGAAGTCTCCTCTATAGCTTTAAGCATAAAAAGTATCCACCCTTCCCAGTTCTTGCTTTCGGTAACGTCCAGCAAAAGCCTGTAATAATCATTCTTATTCTCATTGATATATTTCGACAGATATAGAACAGGATCGTCCAGCAGACCATATGCAGAGAGGAGCAGCACATTAATCACCCTCCCGGTTCTCCCATTACCGTCCCTGAAAGGGTGTATAGCCTCAAACTGATAATGCAGAATTGCAATTTTAATAAGCGGGTCGATCTGATCAGAAATTGAGTTGGCGACCGCTACCCAATTATTCAATTTCTCAAAAATTAGATCCCTGCAACACGGAGGCGTGTAAATGCTCCTGTACTTATTTCCTATATAAACTGGAAAATCGCGTATGCCGTCACTCTCATCCTTTATATTCCTGTAAATAAGCTCTATAAGTTCAACTGAAAACGAATTTCCGGATTTTATAACCCTGAACCCGTCAACCAGTGCCTTCCCGTACCTCAGCACCTCTTTTGTATGCGGGTCTGCTGTTGAACTGAGGGTGAAAGCTTTGAACAGTTTATCATTGCTTGTGAAAACATTCTCAATGGATGAACTGTCCTTTGCCTCCTGTAAACTCAAAGTATTAATGAATATGCCAGGATTCGGGATTGCTGAAAGCCTGCCCTTCAATTCCGCCAATGCCCTGTTTGCTCTGTTTGCCTGCTCATAAACACTCAAGAGACGCCAATACCTCTCATCCGGCAATATATCCGGCAACTCATTATACGGCTCATACGGGTTAGGTCCCATTCTCCCTCTCCATTTTGATCTTCAATAAATTCTCGGCGATCAGAAGATTCAGCCGCTCTTCCTCTTTCAACTGCTCCTCAAACTCGGCTTTCAGCGCGCTGAACCTCTCATTGAAATCAAAGTCGTCCTCATCGTCCGGCAGTCCCACATAGCGCCCCGGAGTCAGCACGTAGTCCAGTTCACGCACCCGCTCAATTGAAGCAGAATTGCAGAACCCCTTCACATCTTCGTAATTACCGTCAGGATTGCGCCAGTTATGGTAGGTGCCTGCAATCTCCTGTATATCCTCATGTGAAAATTCACGGGTCCTGCGGTTTATCAGGTGCCCCATGTTCCGCGCATCGATAAACAGTATCTCATCTGTCCTGTTTCTATATTTGCCATTGGCTTTATTCCTGCTCAGGAACCAGAGGCTGGCCGGGATCTGTGTATTCAGAAACAGTTTAGGGGGGAGGTTTACTATGCAGTCCACCAGCCGCGCCTCAATGAGCTCTTTTCTAATCTCACCCTCTCCCGAAGACCTGGACGTAAGAGAACCCTTAGCCAGGACAAAACCTGCCTGTCCGCTCGGCCCCAGATGATAAAGGAAGTGCTGTATCCAGGCATAATTAGCATTTCCTGCTGGAGGGACGCCATACTTCCACCTTCCGTCCTTGCGCAGCAGGTCGCCGCTCCAGTCGCTGTCATTGAACGGCGGATTGGCTATAACATAATCCGCTTTCAGGTCTTTGTGGGCATCATTGAGAAAAGAACCTTCATTGTTCCATTTTACCTGAGAGCTGTCAATGCTTCTAATGGCAAGGTTCATCTTTGCCAGCCGCCAAGTTGTCTGGTTGCTCTCCTGCCCGTAGATCGATATATCGTTTATTTTTCCCTGATTGTCAGCAACAAACTTCTCCGACTGCACAAACATGCCGCCGGAACCGCAGCAAGGGTCAAAGACCCGTCCATTATAGGGTTCCAGCATCTCTACCAGTAACTCAACAACACTTCTCGGAGTGTAGAACTGCCCACCCTTCTTTCCTTCTGCAAGGGCAAACTCACCAAGGA